>JAGAYZ010000017.1 GCA_017940245.1 Muribaculaceae bacterium
GCACCATTTTCTCCACCTCCAGATCAGGAAATCTCAACGGTTGGGGTATAGGCTGTTCAGCCTTCTCAACGCATCAGGTTATATGCGTCTTTTTATCAAAGATGACGCAATTCTGCAAATAATTATTTAGGACAATATTGGGGTAAAAAGCAAATATTTGCACCCAAATGCTTGGCCGTATTGATTTTTTTTGTAATTTTGCGGCGCAATTCGAGGCGCACCGCGCTTTAATTGACAAGGATTGTCCTATAGTGTAATGGTAACACAACGGTTTTTGGTGCCGCATTTCCTGGTTCGAGTCCGGGTAGGACAACCAAGCAAAATCCCAACTGCATGACACTGAGCGGTTGGGATTTTTGTTTTAAAAAACCGGGTCGGTCGCAAAAAATGGTGGGGTGTGCGAGATGAAATAGCGTCCTGCTCATTGGCATGTTTTTTGCATATATAGATATTATTAACCACCAAAACTTTAGCTTATGAAATACCTATTAAAATTGACACTTGGGGTTGTTTTGCTGTTTTCGTTGACTGGCTGCAAAGAGCATTATTCGCAGGGCGAAAAAGTGGGAAACTTGATTGAGTTTGCCAAGAAAGGAGTCATCTGGGATTCGTGGGAGGGTCGCATGAACCTCACACAAACCGGCATGAACACAAGTGGTGCTCCATTCCAGTTTTCATTCGACAACGACCGAAAAGACCAGGACTCCCTCATCAATGTGCTGTACCAAGCCCAGGTGAAGGGATGGAAAGTAAAGGTGAAATATCATGCCGTTTGGGGCATGAAGAACGTCTTCAGCAATCGTGGCGAGACCGACTACTTTATCGACGACGTGGAGGTGCTCGACAAGGATTTTGCCAACCCCTTGCGCCAGATGACTGGCCGGCAAGGACAAGTGGTGGACACCGTTTGGGTCGTTGTCGACAAAGCCGAAATGCTCAAGCACATGAAGCGTTAAGTAGCCTGATAAGCTATGTAAACATTACCCGTGTTCCGACGGGTGGGGCTGGAATTGTAAAGAGAGGCGGTCACTCACTTGGGGTCGGAGGCCCCGGGGTGAGTGACCGCTCTCACGGACTACAAATCTTTTTCTTTTCGTTATTTGATTATTCGATTTTCAGAATCAGGTTGATGATGGCGTTCACGTCGCTCACGTCCACCTTGCCGTCACCGTCCACGTCGGCATTGCCAGGATAGTCGTCGACGGTTTTGGTCTTGAGGATGATGTTGATAGTGGCGTTCACGTCGGAGACATCCACCTTGCCGTCACCATCCACGTCGCCTACGATAGGCTCATCGTCGGGCACGTCGACGGTGGCCCAGTGCTGGAACGGCTGCCAGTTGGTGGCCGTTTTATAGGCGTCCAGGCTCTGTGTGGGGACGGTGACCAGCGCGTTTTGATAGTCGGCTGTTGCAAATGCCGATGCCACTGTGGGAGGCACCTTGGCCAGGCAGGTGACGCTGGTCAGCTTACCATTGGAGCCGAAACCGCTGCCGCGAATCTCTTGCAGCGACTTGGGCAGGGCGATGCTGGTGAGGGGCACCTCGCGCGCTGCCTGGTAGCCGATGGCGCGCACGCCTTCGGGCACATTCAGTTCCTTATTGGTGATGGCCGTGGGCACTGCCACGAGCACCGTGGGCTGGTCGTGGTCGCCATCGGCGACGGGTTCTTCACCCTCGAGAGTGGCACCGGTGGTGGCGTAGAGCACACCGTCGATCAACTTGAAGTGGGGTGCATTGTCGGGGATGGTGATGGTCTGGAGCGATGTGCAGCCGGTGAAACCGCCAATCACACATTCCAGTGTAGAAGGCAACGCAATGCTGGTGATGCCCGTGCAGCGGAAGAAGATGTTGCTGTCGATGAATTTCAAGCTCTCGGGGAAGCTCACCGAAGTGAGCTTGTTGCAGCGCGTGAACGCTACGCTTGCGATGCTTTCCAGCTTGCTGCCGCCGATGATGGAGGTCAGCTCGGTGCATCCGCTGAAGGCCATGCGGCCGATGTGCTTCACGTTCTTGAGGTCGATCTTGGTGATGGGGTCGTCGAGGAAGCAAGTGGTGTCGAGTACCTCCACAGTGCTTGACAGGTTCACCGTGGTGAGTGCCTCACAACTGGCAAACGACATCAGGCCCAAGCGCTTCACGCCCTCGGGCAGGGTGAGCGTCTTGAGCGAAGCCAGATAGAAGAACGAGTGTCCGGGCAACTCTTCGAGCTTGCTGGGCGAATTGAACGTGAGCGAGGTCACGTTCACGCAGCCGCAGAAGGCCGACGTGCCCAGCTCTTCAACCGAAGCCGGGATCGTGAGTCTGGAGAAATTGATACATTCATAGAAAGCCGCGCGGCCGATGCGTTTCACAGTGTTGGGGATGGTAACGGAAGTGACATTGCTGTTCATGTAGAACGCGAAGTCGCCCACCTCGGTGATGCTGCTGGGGATGGTGTAGTTCAGGCTGCTGCCTCCGAACCATCCGCCGCTGCCTTTCTTGCCGCCGGGGAATGAAACCAGTATGGTCTTGTCTTTCGACGCCAGCACGCCATCGGAATTGGTGCCGTCGCTGGTGGTGAGAGCGGTAAAATAGGGATTGGCGGCATTCACCGAGTATGCCGTGATCTTGTTGCCCGCAAAGGCGGCCTCGAGCAGAATCTGCACGTTGGGGCCGAGCGTGAGCGTGCTTGCCTCGGCGGCGTCGAAGGCATAGGAGCCAATCGTGGTAATCGTCGACGGCAGGGTGATGTTTCCGCTGAACTTTGCCTTCGAGAACGCCCCGTCGGCAATGCCCACAACCGTGTAACTCTTTCCCTGATACGATACCGTTTCGGCAAAATTGCTGGTGGAGATGCCGCTATAGGAGGCTTCTTCACCCTTAGGCATGATGATGGCCTCTGTTGCCGACCACACGCGATAATTCAAACCATTAACCGTGAAGTCGGTATAGGTTTGAGCACTGGCATTAATCAACGTGAAAAATGCCAGCAGCGCAAACGTAGATAATTTCTTCATGAGATGTGAAATTTGGTTATGTAAATGTAAAAGTTTTATCGTAACGGCGACAAATTTACACATAATTTACGATTCGCCAAAGAAAAAGTTGAAATAATATCAGTTTTTCTTAAAAATCGACGCAATATTGCCGCATTTCGATGTATTGCTTCGAGGCAAACATAAGTGTGATGCCGAAAAATCGTGGGCAAGTGCGAAAATCAGTGTTAATTTCTAAGTGTTAAACACCGGCGGAATTAACAATTAGATTGATATGTAAAAATGTTGATAAATATCAAATCGAAAGTGATAGATCATGCAAAGAATCATTGATTTCCAAATTGATACTTCTTTTTTTGACCAAATTATTAGATTTTTGTCCTTTCGTATTGAAAGTAAAAGAAAACAATCTAAAAGAGACGTAAAAGGTTAAAATTGAAAGTAATTTTGTTTTTTTTTTGTCATATTGACTAATTTTGCTGCGTCAAGGTGGCAATTTGATTTTGCCGATGGATGCGAAAAATGAATGTTGGCTTAGAGAAAATTTACATCCTCGCAAAATCATACAGATATACACATGTTATGCGCCATGATGGTTGCACACTACTCTCCACCCGCTGACGCGCAGGCTTTATTTCTATATATATATAATAGGTGTAAATGGTATAACAGATTATATTAATTTAAAATGCGAGAGTTTATGATTAAGAAACTAACCTTGTTCTTAGCGCTGGTATTCCTCGGTGCAGGAATATCGTTCGCTCAGATGACAGTCACCGGTACTGTGACGGCCGAAGAGGACGGGCTGCCCATCGTGGGTGCCACCGTTCAGGTAGTAGGCAGTCAGGCTGGTACCGCGACCGACGTCGATGGAATGTTCACCCTGAACGTTCCCAGTGGTAAATCTATGTTGCGTGTCTCGTATATCGGCATGCAGACCGTGGAAGTAGCGGCCTCTCCCGGCATGAACATCGTGCTCAAGTCTAGCGACAACACGCTCGACGAAGTGGTGGTGACCGCCATGGGTATCAAGCGTAGTGCCAAGGCTCTGGGCTACTCGGCCACGGCAGTGAAAGGCGACGACATCACCGCTACCCGCACCAACGACATCATGTCGGGTCTTGCCGGTAAAGTGGCTGGTGTGCAGATTGCCGAAAGTTCGTCCGACCCCGGTTCGTCCAAGTCGGTCATCATTCGTGGTGTGAGCTCGCTCTCGGGCAACAACCAGCCGCTCTACATCGTAGATGGCGTGCCCATGAACAACTCGGCCACCTTCAGCGGTGACGGCTTGAACAGCGGCTTCGACTTCGGTAACGGTGCTAGCGCCGTCAACCCCGACGATGTGGAATCAATGACCATCCTTAAGGGTGCCGCCGCAACGGCTCTGTATGGTAGCCGTGCCGGTAATGGTGTGATCCTAATCACCACCAAGAAAGGTGCCAAGCAGGCTCGTGGCGTGGGTATCGAGTATAACGGCGGTCTGCAGTGGGAGTCGGTGCTCCGCTTGCCACAGACCCAGGACCGCTTCGGTATGGGCTGGTATGGCGACAAGACCGACATTGAGAACGGATCGTGGGGTCCCGAAATGGACGGCTCCATGCTGCGTTATGGCTGGATCTACAACAATAGCCAGAAGATGAAGTCGTATGTTCCCATCAAGAACAACATGAAGGACTTCTTCGACACCGGTTTCCGTTTCAACAACTCACTGAGCTACAACGGAGCCACCGACAAGAGTACCTACTACTTGTCGCTGTCGCAAATCAGCGATAATGGTATTATCCCTACCAAGAAGGATAGTTATGACAAGTACACCTTCTCGGCACGTGGTAGCCACCGCGAGGGACATGTAACGTTCTCGACCTCGTTGAACTACGCTTTCCAGCGCAACAAGTTTGTCACCACCGGTCAGGGAACAACCTCCATGTATAACTCTATCATGCAGACTCCGCGCGACATCTCAATCGCCGAGTTCAAAGACCTGAGCGATCCGTTCAATATGCCGGATTACTACTATACTCCTTATGGTGTGACGAATCCCTACTGGATTCTGGAAAACTATCAAAACGACTTTGAGCAGGAGCGCTTCTATGGCAACTTTGAAGTGCGTTACGATTTCTTGAAGTACTTCAACCTGACTTATCGCTTTGGTATGGATACCAATACGAGCCAGCACAACATTGGCCAGCCCAACCTGCGCGCCTTGTTCGGTGGTTCGCCTAATGCTGCACTGGAGCCTGAGCCCGATAACCTGGCAAAGGAAACCGGTCTCGTTTCGCAGCAGACTAGCCGTCGGCGTGAGATGGACCACAACCTGATGCTCACCTACGACCAGCAAATCAACAACGACTGGCGCGTGAACGCCAGTGTGGGTTTCAACGGCAACGAACGCCGCTACTCTTATCTGTTCGGCTCGGTTACCAACCTGACTATCCCCACCTGGTTCAACCTGTCGAACAGTGCCGAAATCCCCACCGTGGAGCAATATCAGTGGAAGCGCCGCTATTTAGGCCTTTACGGTACGGCCGAGGTGGACTACAAGAACTTCCTGTACTTGACTCTGAACCTGCGTAACGACTGGTCTTCGACCCTGCCCAAGGGCAACCGCTCGTTCTTCTATCCCGGTATCACTGCCAGCTTCCTGTTCAGCGAGTTGCTCAGCCCCGAGGCTCGTGAGATTCTCAGTTTCGGTAAGTTGCGTGCCGCTTGGGGTAGGACCGGTAACGATGCTGGCGTGTATATGACCAATTCTGTTTATGCTCAAGCATTGGCTAACTCCAGTGGCTGGGCCGACAGTGCCTTCCCCTTCACCAAGACGGGCACAAACGCTTACACCGCCGGCAACGTGCTGGGTAGCATGAACCTGAGTCCTGAGATGACCACCGAGGCCGAAGTCGGTCTGCAATTGGCCTTCTTCCAGAACCGCCTGTCGTTCGATATTTCTTACTACAACCGCAACACCGACAAGCAAATCTTCTCCTTGAACATGGATCCCGCCACAGGCTACACTGCTCAGAACATGAACCTGGGTAAGATCAACAACAAGGGTGTTGAAATCTTGGTTAACGCCACTCCGGTTAAGATTGGCGACTTCTCGTGGGATGTGAGCTGGAACTTCACCAAGAATAAGAGTAAAGTGATTAGCCTGCCCGAGGAATTGGGAGGTATTGCAAACATCTATGGTCTGAGTGGTGGTACAAGCATGTATGCCATCGAGGGCATGCCTCTGGGTGTGTTCAAGGCTTATGTGCCGCTGCGCACCGACGACGGCAAGATTATTTGCGACAGCAAGGGTCTTCCCATCCAGAACCCCGATCAGCAGATTGTGGGCGACATGAACTACAAGTATCAGATGGGCTTCGGTACCACACTGCGTTACAAGGGTGTGAGCCTGAGTGCAGCACTGGATATCCGCAAGGGTGGTGTGATGTACTCGCGAACAGCCGACATCATGTACTTCACCGGTAACGCCATCCAGACGGCTTACAACAACCGTAACCCGTTCATCGTTCCCAACTCAGTACAGCAAGTGGGTAGCGACGATGATGGCAACCCCATCTACGGCGAGAATACTACGTTCCTCACACCTTCTACTATGTTCAACTACTGGGATGCCGGTGGCGACAAGCTGGATGCCGCATTCCTGGTGGACAAATCTTATGTGAAACTGCGTAACGTGGTCCTCACTTGGGATCTTCCCAGCAAGTGGTTTGCTAAGACCTTCCTCACCGGTGTGAGCATCTCGGCATTCGGTAACAACCTGTTTGTGTGGACTCCTAAGAGCAACACCTTTATCGATCCCGAAATCACTTCGTTCGGTAACGACTTGGAAGGTAACTATGGTGAATACTCGGCCAACCCGAGTTCACGCAAGTTCGGTTTCAACTTGAAGGTTAAATTTTAATCTTATTAAATCGTAACAACTATGAAAAAAATATTTTTATTTACAGCCGCTGCAGGTCTGCTAGCTCTCTCGTCGTGTAATCTCGACATCAACGACGACCCCAACTACCCCTCGGGCGGTAGTGTGACCGTAGACCTCATGTTCCCTGCAGTGGAGAATTCTGTTGCCGATGCAGTGGGAGACCAGATGTTCAACTATGCCGGATTCTTCTCGCAGTACTTTGAGCAACTTCCCGAGGCCAACCAGTATAATGATATTGCTGAATTGCACCTGGACGAATCGTCCAACTTGTTCGACCGCTGCTACCGCAATCTCTATGCAGGCGCGATGGCCGATATCGAGGACATTCTGAGCCGTGACAACAACACTAGCGACATATTTGCTTGCAAGGTGCTGCGTGCATATTGCTTCCAATTGCTGGTGGATAACATTGACCAAGCTCCCTATACCGAGGCTCTTCAAGGTAGTGCCAACAGCCAGCCCAAGTGGGATTTGGGTAAGGACATCTTTGAAGGAGTCCTCAAAGAAATGGACGAGGCCGAGAAGAACCTCACTGGCGAGGTGATGGACGTGACCGACCCCATGCTCAAAAAGAATTTGGACCAGTGGAAAGGTTTTGCCAACGCGCTGCGCCTGCGCATCTATGTGCGCCTGATTGCTGCTGGTGTTGATGCTGCTGGTTATCAAGCCAAGGCTTTGGCACTGGTTAAAGGCAACAAATTCTTCACAGGCGATGTGGCCTGGGATGTGTTCAGCAATTCTGAAGGCCAGTATAATCCCTGGTATCAAGCCAACTTTAAACGTCTGGCCAATAACCACGTGGCTGCTTATCCCATCGTGAGCTACTATCTGGCTACCAACGACCCCCGTATCGCTTACGCTATCAATGTGAACGAGGCTGATGCCAAGTATGTGGGCCAGATGCCTGGTGGCAAGATTCCCAGCAAGACATGGAACGGCGACTGGAAAAATAAGGACGTGAGCTCCATCAAGGGTTCTCCCGCTATGACCATGCCCATCTATCTGTTCACTCAGAGCGAGCTGCAGTTCCTCATCGCAGAAATCCAGTTAAAGTATGGCAACAACGCTGCCGCAGCTAAGGAAGCCTATGAGGCAGCTGTCAAGGCTGACTTCGCTTCACGTGGAGTTGCCGGCGCTGATGCTTTCTTGGCCGGAAATGCTGTGAACTGGGACAAGGCAACCGATAAGGCTAAACTTATCGCCATGCAGAAGTGGGCCGCCCTGTTCTATCGTAATCACATGGAAGCCTGGAGTGAGATTCGCCGCACCGACGTGCCCGCTACTAGCGAGTACTCTGCCGAGGAAATCTTCAAGTCGCCCACACTGTACACGGCTGGCGACATGATTGTGCCCGCTACCAATTACATCGTGGCAGGTGGCTTGTGCAAGCGCGTTCCTTATCCCGAGACCGCTCGCCAACTCAATAACAACACTCCTGCAGCCAAACTCTTGAGCGACCGCGTGTTCTGGGATGTGAAGTAATGCAAGTGACCTTATTTTTAATCACATTAATAACGATTAGAATATGAAAAAGATATATTTATATGCAATAGCCCTGTTGATGAGCTCGGTCGCGTTCACATCCTGTAACGACGATAATGACCAGCTCACCGACTCTAGGATTACCTATTATGTGGTACTTGAAATGCAAGGTGACGATTTTGTAGTTGTGCCCAAGGGCTCGGTATATGAGGATGCCGGATGCAAAGCTACTCTTGCCGGTGAAGATGCTTCTTCGCGTCTGGTTGTTAACAACGAAGTCGATGTTAACACCGTGGGCTTGTATGAAGTGACTTATTCTGCTGTCAACGACGATGGTTTCGCCATCTCCGAGAGCCGACAAGTGCTGGTGTATGATCCCGAAGCTAAAGTGGATTTAAGTGGTGAATATACCACAGATATGGAGAAATCGGTATATCTGAACAATGGTAAGACCTTTGCCGACCGTGCCGAATACTACGGCAACACCTCAAGTGTGGATGGAATTAAATTTGAAGAATTCTTGCCTGGCATTTTTGAGGTCAATGAAATGTTTGGTGGCTGGTACTGGCAGATTCGTGGTTATGGCGAAGGCTATGCCATGACGGCTATGGTGGCTGTAGATGATGATGGTAACCTTACACTGCTCGACAGTCTCACTCCGTCGTGGGGCGACGGTCTCGACTATATCGAAGATGCGACTGTCGATCTGGAGACAGGCACAATCAGCTACAGTCTGTCGTATGCTGAACAGATCTTTATGGCCATTGTGCTGAATAAGAAGTAATAACTTTTAAAAGGAGACATGATTATGAAAAAATATATTTTTATGATAGCAACATTGCTCTCACTGGGCTTGGCATCATGTGATGTGATGACCAACGAACCGGCTGGAGGTGATGTGGTAGGCGATTTGTCGGGAAACTGGGTGGTGACACTTGAGGCTGTTGATGAGAATGGCAATGTTAACTACGAAGATGAATACGGAGAAACGGGCGCTGTAATTCAAATCAACACCTTCGCCAACACCAATGGTGACACCGACAAGATGTGGTTCTCTGACCAAAAATTCTGGGGATTGATGTTCCAGGTTCCCATCAACAAGAAAGACCTCACCTTCGAAGCTACCAATGTTCCTTACGACCAGGCCGGTACTGGCAATGTGACCATCAAGGGTAAAGTGCTGCCCAAGGCAGGAAAGAACATTCATGGTATGCCCGTTGACAGCATCTACGTCGAGGCTCAGTTCGACGACGATGATATGGGTTACACTTGGCGTTATTCTGGCATTCGTTACCAGGGCTTCACCGAGTAATGGCTATGATGAAAATAATGAGAACGACACTTTGTTAAACTCATAAGCACTTGAAACGAGAGGGGTGCAACCTGAAAAATGGTTGCATCCCTCTCTGTTTGTAACCCAAATCGGTTATTAGAAGGGAATGGGTGCTAATGCGCTGATTTACTGATGATAATTTTATCTAACTCACGTGAGCTTACTCTGAGATAAGCGACCCGCAGAAAGCAAGCAGGGAGTCTCGCTTTCTGCGGGTTATCCATATCGGTGAGCTTACGCCGGCGGCAGGTTGTCACCATATTCCCCCGCCTTTTTGCGGGTGTGCCAGTGGTTACTCGTCGTCGGGCAGGGCAGGGACGGTCTGGCGCAGTTGCTCGTCGTGGTCGCGCTTGAGGGCCTCCACGTAACGGCTGATGCGGTGCAGCTCCTGCGGGATGCGGATGCGCTGCGGGCAGTGCGGCTCGCACTGTCCGCAACCGATGCAGTGGTCGGCCTGGCGCAGCTTGGGCACCGAGCGGTCGTAGCCGATGAGAAAGGCACGCCGCGCCTCGCGGTAGTCGGGTTGTCCCACTTCGCGCGGCACATTGCCCTCGGTGAGGCACTTGTTGTAGTGCACAAAGATGGCCGGGATGTTGATGCCATAGGGGCATGGCATGCAGTACTTGCAGTCGTTGCAGGGAATGATGTTGTAGCTCACGTATTCCGATGCCACGCTCTCCAGGAAGCGCATTTCCTCGTCGGTGAGCGGCTTGAGCGGGCAGTAGGTGCTGAGGTTCTCCTTGAGGTGCTCCATGCGCGTCATGCCACTGAGCACGGTGAGCACACCGGGGAAGGTGCCGGCATAGCGGAACGCCCACGATGCCACCGAGTGCTCCGGGTCGCGGCGCAGCAACTTGGCGGCGAGCGGTTCGGGCAGGTTGGCCAGGCGTCCACCCAGCAACGGCTCCATGATCACTGCGGGCAGGTTGCGTTTCACCAGTTCGGCGTAGAGGTACTCGGCATCGGTGTTGCTGTCGTTGATTTCGTTGGCATATTTCCAGTCGAGGTAGTTCAGCTCAATCTGCACGAAATCCCACTTGATTTTGCCCTCGTCCTGCATCTTCAGGGCGTGGTCGAAGATGGCGATGTCGCCGTGGTAGCTGAATCCCAGGTTCTTGATGATGCCTTTCTCGCGTTGCTCCACCAGGTAGTCCAGAATGCCGTTGGTGATGTAGCGCTCTTCAAACTCGGCCATGGCGTCCTCGCCGCCGCCGATGGAGTGCAGCAGCATGTAGTCGATGTAATCTACCTGCAGCTCCTTGAGCGAGTTCTGGAACATCTCTATGCTGGCTTCACGCGAGTGGGTCTCGGGCGCGAAGTTAGATAGCTTGGTGGCGATGAAAAACTCGTCGCGCTTGTGGCGCGCCAGCGCGATGCCGGTGGCATGCTCGCTGCGTCCGCGGCAGTAGGCCGGCGACGTGTCGAAGTAGTTCACTCCGTGCTTGATAGCGTAGTCCACCTGCCGGTTGACCATCTCCTGGTCGATTTCGGCTTCCTGCTCTTCACGGGCCGAGCTTCCCTCCAGGGTCGGCAGGCGCATCATGCCGTAGCCCAGCAGCGAGATTTTGTCGCCGGTCTTGGGATTGGTGCGGTAGGTCATTTTTCCCACAGGAGGTTCCTGCAATTGTGCGGTAGTCGTTTCTTTCTCGCCGGTGGCGCAGCTCACCATGGCCGGAGCGGCCGCGGCTGCGGTCCCCAATCCCAGAGCTTTGAGGAATGAGCGGCGTGAATATGTCTTGTTGTTCATATCTGATTCGGGATTATGGGTGATGGACTAGATGATTTTGTGCACTTCGTGGCCCTCGACATAAATGGCCCCCAGCGGGCGTGCCGGACACACATACTCGCAGGCGCCGCAGCCGATGCACTTGGCGGCATCCACGGCGGGCACCATGGGCGAGAGGTCGTCGTCGGGGTTGCTGGGCACCATCATGATGGCTCCACTGGGGCAGTGGCGGGCACAGTTGCCGCAAGCCACACCATCGTTGAGCACCACGCAGTTTTCTTTGACCCACACGGCGTGGCCAATCTGAATGGCCGACTTGTCGTCAAGCCCGATAGGCTTGATGGCTCCGGCCGGGCACACCTGGCTGCACCGGTTGCACTCGGGGCGGCAGTAGCCGCGCTCGTAGCTCATGGTGGGCTGCATCAGTGTGAGCAGGTTGCCGCTGGGCCGCAGTACATCATTAGGGCACTGGGCCACACACAGCTGGCATGCTGTGCAGTGCTGTGCCATGTTCTTGGCGCTGATGGAGCCCGGAGGGGTGAGCGGCTGCTTGCGGCGGGGCACCGCCTTGTCCTCGATCACGGCCAGACCGCCATCCACCTTCTTGCCAGCTTGCGCCAGAGCGGTGTCGGCAGCCACGATGGCACCTCCCATCAAGAAGGCACGGCGAGCGGTGTCGGTCGTTTTCTGGCTGGTGTCGGCTTGCCGGCTTTTCTTGGCCAGGCCATAGGAGAGTGCGCCAAATTTGCAACTTTCCAGACAGTTGCCGCAAGCCACGCAGCGCGTGTAGTCCACCGTGTGGCTTTTGTAGTCGATGCAACTGGCCTTGCAGTTCTTGGTGCACAGGCTGCAGTTCTTGCACTTGTCGGTGTCGAATTGAATCTTGAGCAGTGAAAACTTGGACAGGTAGCCCAGCACCGTGCCCACGGGGCAGATGGTGTTGCAATAGGTGCGGCCACCGCGCCATGCCAGCACTGCGATAGCGACAAATGTCACCAGGGCGATAATAAACGTGGGCAGGCTCTTGAACCACACTTCGCGGCCGTAGAAAGCATAACTGCCGTAATGCTCGGCAATAGCGGCCAATGCGTTGTTGCCCCACAAGTAGAACGGCTGCAGCAGGTTGTTGACGATGCGGCCGTAGCTGCTGTAGGGAGCCAGCAGAGCCACTAGCGAGCCGATTCCGGCCACAATGGCCACCACCATCACTGCCAGCATGGCCAAGCGCAGCCATGTGAGAGCCGGTGAGTGGGTGAAGCGGTTTTTCTTGCGCCAGCCGCCTATGTGCGAAATGATGTCTTGCATCACACCCAGCGGGCAAATCACCGAGCAATAGATGCGTCCGAAAACGAGTGTGAGCACCACTAGGGCGATGATAACCACCACATTCAGTGCCAGCACAGCCGGAAGAAACTGGATTTTAGCCATCCAGCCCAGCCAGTGATGCAGTGTTCCTGTGAAGTCGAGCAGCAGGGCGGTAATGAGGGTGAAAAACACCACGGCCAGCGATGCTCTGATGTTGTGTAGTCGCATATTTCTAATCAATTTAGTTTGCGATAAAAAAAAGAGAATTAATGTAAAGCGCTGTATATTAATAGTTTGAGACTTGTGCGGCCGTTAGAAGCCACACTTCTGCTCACAAAGTTACAAAAAATCGAGTGCAGAACAAATTGAGAAACGTAGTTTTTCAATTTTTATGCCGAGATGAAGTAACTTCGCCGTCCTCGGCAACGTTACAAAAAATCGAGCGCAGAACAAATTGAGAAACGCAGTTTTTCAATTTTTATGCCGAGATGGGGTAACTTCGCCGCCCTCGTTGCTATGACAAATGTGGCTCGAATGTAGCTCGAATGTGGCTCGAATTGTGGTTCAAATCAACAAAAATCGGTTAAAATTATACTATCTTTTTCGGTTTATCGTTAAAATGGAGTAACTTTGCAGTTTGAATGTAAATAACATTGTAATGATAGAGCCGGCCCTATATCTCATCCCCGTGCAACTGAGCGATGGCGACCTGACGCAGGTGCTGCCGCAGGTGAATTTTGCGCTAGTGCGTGAAATCAGGCACTTTGTGGTTGAGAACGTGAGGTCGGCACGCCGCTTCCTCAAGAAGTGTGACCGCGACATCAACATCGACGCACTCACGTTTTACGAGTTGAATCGCCACACCAAGCCCGAGGAAGTGGAGTCGTTTCTAGCGCCGCTTGTGCATGGCGAGCCGGTGGGTGTGATCAGTGAGGCCGGATGCCCGGCTGTGGCCGATCCCGGTGCCGACCTGGTGGCCATCGCCCAGCGCAAGGGATTACGCGTGAAACCACTAGTGGGGCCATCGAGCATCCTGATGGGGCTGATGGGGTCGGGCTTCAACGGCCAGAGTTTCGCCTTTGTGGGTTACCTGCCCATAGAGGCCGGCGCTCGAGCACGCAAGCTCAAAGAGATGGAACAACGCATCGCACGCGAAGACCAGACACAGATATTTATCGAAACGCCCTATCGCAATGCCAGCCTGCTGGCCGACCTGGTCAAGCATCTGCCGCAACAGTTGCGACTGTGTGTGGCCAGCGACATCACTGGACCGGCCGAGCAAATCATCACACGCACCATAGGGCAATGGGCCGCCCGACCAGAAAAACTAGAGAAAGTGCCCACCATCTTTCTATTGTATAAATGACAAACACACGCAGCCATATACCATTAATCAACAATGAATCGAGACTATAACAGACATAAACATCGCGCTAGCGAATACATAAAATTTGAACAAGACGACGCCGAGGCCACACCCATGACGCAGCCTCAACCCGAAGTCGACGGTGAAGGAGGCAAGCCGAGCGACTATTTCTTTATGAGTTTCGGGAGCGGTTCCAGTGGCAACAGTGCCTACCTGGGGACGTTCAAGAGTGGTATCCTCATCGATGCCGGTGTGGATTTGGACCATGTCTTTGGCGATTTGCAACGCAACGGCGTGTTTCCACAGGCCGTGAAAGGCATCATCCTCACACACGATCACCAGGACCACGTGCGCTATGTCTATTCCTATGTGCGCAAGCACAAGCACCTGCGCGTGTTGTGCACGCCCAAGCTGCTCAACGGGTTGCTGCGGCGCCACAACATTTCGTCCCGCCTGAAAGAGTACCACGACCCCATCTACAAGGAGATTCCGTTTAAGTTGGCAGGAATGTCCATCACAGCCTTCGAGACCTCGCACGACGGTACCGACAACATGGGGTTCAGCATCGAGATGGGTGGGCACATCTTTGTAGTAGCTACCGACATGGGCATCATCACCAGCCGGGCCGAGCATTACATGCAGCAGGCCAACTACCTGATGATAGAAAGCAATTACGACAGCGCCATGCTCGACAGTGGCACCTATCCCGAGTATCTCAAGAATCGCGTGCGTGGTGAGCGCGGTCATTTAGACAATGCGGTGGCCGCGCAGTTTGTCGCCAGCCACTACCACAAAGGTTTGCGCCAGGTGTTCCTGTGCCACTTGAGCAACGACAACAACCGGCCCGAAATAGCCTGCTACACCATGACGCGAGCCCTGCAGGACCTGGGACTCACCGTGGGCGACGGCAGCAATGCTCCCGACCAGCGCGGTCGCGACATCCAGGTCTACGCCTTGCCGCGTTACCAGTCGTCGCACCTGTTTGTGCTGTAATTGTCGAGAGGTTGCAGCTGGCCGGTCGCAAAGCCATTGTTACTGGAAATGGAAACAGGATGTGTGATTTTACTTAAAAATGCTTAAATTTTAATAGCGTTTTTATCGAAATAACAATTAATTGTAGAGAACGATATATATTTGTTTGATTTTTAATAAATATAGAGTTTTTATTTCTTACCATTAAATCCAGTAAATCAAATTGTTATAGTTTATGAAAGCGAATAAATTGCTCGTAAGTTGCGTTTTGGGGCTGGCTCTTGTGGCTTGCAACAATAACGGTGGCAATCAGTCGCAAGATGGCACGCCAGTAGCTCAAGAGCAAGCCGTGGCTGGGCCTGGGCCCGACAGCGCCCAGGCCCAGCCTCAAGCTGCGTCTGCTCAGGCACAAACGCTGCCAGAGGCTGTCACGACATTCCTGCAAAAATATTTTCCCGGCGCCACGGTGTCAAGGGTTGAGACCGATACCGACATGGGTGGGCAGGAATATGACGTGATACTCAGCGATGGTACCGAAGTCGATTTCGATACCAGCAACCAGTGGGAATCGATAGATGGCCACACCAAAGCTGTGCCTGCCACTCTTGTTCCATCTTCCGTAGCCAGCTATGTGAAGGGTAACTACGCGTCGTTGTTCATCACCAAGATCGACAAGAAGCACACCGGTTATGAAATAGAGTTGTCCAATGGTACGGAACTGAAATTCGATGGTAATGGCAACTTTATGGGTATCGACGACTAAAATGGTCTAGAGCATAAAACTAAACGCCCACTATGGGCCAAGAATTGTCCTCAAGGGAATCATCATTCCGCTTGGGGACATTTTTATTAATCCAGGGAGAGGTGCTTGTAGTCCCAGAAGCCTTCGTTAGTGTCAACGAGTTGCTTGAAGGCCGGGGTGAACACACTGCGCAGCGAGCCGTAATCGACAAAAATCTCGATGGGGCCTTCGGCAGGATCGGCCAAAGCACCCGGAGCGAAATGGAAGCAGATGCCTTTCTCTTTGGCTTGAAACTCGTCGGGGAAAGAGTCGGCATGCTTTAATTGAATCGTGTTCAGCGCATCAATTTTCTTGTTGATAATGGCCATGATGGCGGCGTCATTGCGCTGGAAAATGTCTTTCTTGTTCAGCACGCGGTGCATGCCACGGTCGTAGTGTACAAAGGCGCTGTGCATGGATTGCTCGTCGCCGATGTGGTCGTGCTTTTCAATTCCCATCACCAGCAGTCGCATTGATGTCATTACAGGAAAGGCGATAATAGTGCGCCGGGAGGCGTAGGCCGGTTTGGGCGTAGGCCGCTGTGTGATGACCTTGTGCTCTATTTCGTTGGGCGCGCTGAATGTGGGTTTTGCAAGAAACATGGCAATGCCTTGATCCAGGCTGCTGCACTTTGTTCCAAACATTTTGGTCATCATGGCCTGCTCCAGCGACTTGACGTTGTCGCTGCCGTTCACGCTCTGCGGCCAGCGCACCTTCACGCGCATGGTGCAAGCGTAATAGGTGGTGTTGTCGCCCTTCACCGCGGGATGCACGCTCACGAAATAGGTGTGTCGCTCGGCCATCATGAACGTGTCGGGCACATTTATGTCTGAAATGGTGTCGGCTTCCTGCACTTGAGTTGTGTCGGTGCGGATTGAGAACAGGTCACGGCTATCACCGCTGGTCTCTATGCGCACGGCCAGATACCAGAAGGCAGCCACGATATCGACAATCGTGAGCAACATGATGATGATGAGAAGTGAACGCTTGCTCATGTGGTGCTCAATGAATTTCCAGGTGCGAAGATAGACATTTCAAGCGAAATGGCAAAATTTTTTGGAGATTTCGTGCGAAAGCATTAACTTTGCTTGATTATATCGAAAAGGTATGGAATTCAGAACAACACTCAGAATGGGCGAAAACCAGGGACTGCTTCATCACAGCGACCGGGTGGTGATGATGGGGTCGTGTTTCAGCGACAACATCGGAGCCAAAATGCGCCATGCCATGATGCAAGTCACGGTGAACCCGTTCGGCACACTATATAACCCGCTGAGCATTGCCTCTGGCATCAGCCGCTTGGTGACCGGCACCCCTATTGCGGGAAACACCCTGTTTGCCCAGAACGGGGTGTGGAACAGTTATGCATTCCATTCACGTTATTCACTGGCCGACAAGCAATCCACACTCGACCGCATGAACGACCAAATTGCGCGTGCACATGGACAACTGAAAAGTTGCCACGCGCTGGTGGTGACTCTGGGCACCGCCGTGGTTTATCGTCTCAAGAGCACCGGCCAGGTGGTGGCCAACTGCCACAAGGTGCCGCAGCATGAGTTCTCGCGCCGCATGGCCGCAGTGGACGAAATGGCACAGGTTCTGGAGCAGATGGTGCAAGAGTTTCATCATTTTAACTCCTCGGCGCAGGTGATTTTCACGGTGAGCCCCATTCGCCACATTGCCGATGGGCTGGACGTGAACTCGCTGAGCAAGGCATCGCTGCGTGTGGCGGTCAATGAGGTGGTCACTGCCCATCCCGATTTTGTGGCCTATTTCCCCTCCTACGAAATCATGATGGATGACCTGCGCGACTATCGTTTCTATGCCACCGACATGGTGCATCCCAGCGAAGTGGCAGTAGAATACATCTGGCAAGCGTTTCAGGCCACTTATTTCGACGACCGCTCGGCGCAAGCCATCGCCCGTTGCGAACGAGTAGGCAAGCGCCTGCAACATAGGCCCATGAGTGCCAGTAGGGAAGTGGTAGAGCGATTTAATGCCGACACGCAGGCTGTGTTGCGCAACTTGCTCAAGGAGTATCCTTATCTGGAACCGGTCATTGCCAGTAAATTAGATTAACCCTGTATCATCAATATGTCATCATGAAATATTCAATCACCGAAATAGCTGGAGCGCTGCGCATCGATGAGTCGCGCCTGTGCGATGATGAAGCCATCATCAGCCAACTGCTTACCGACTCTCGCTCGCTCACCTATGCCCAAGAAACCCTGTTTTTTGCTTTGCGCACAGCCAACGACGACGGCCACCGCTATGTGCAGCCGCTCTATGAGCAGGGCGTGCGCAACTTTGTGGTCGATAGTTTGCAAGACATACCATCGGGACTGGTGGGCATGGCCAACTTCCTGCTGGTGGATAACACGCTCGATGCCTTGCAGACGGTGGCCACCTATCACCGTCGCCGCTTTTTCATTCCGGTGATAGGCATCACCGGTAGCCGTGGCAAGACCACGGTGAAAGAGTGGCTCTACCAGTTGCTCAAAAATGATTATCGCATCGTGCGCTCGCCGCGCAGTTACAACTCTCAGATTGGTGTGCCACTGTCGTTGTGGGACCTGGAAGATAATACCACACTGGCCATCATCGAGGCCGGCATCTCCACAACCGGCGAGATGGAGCGCCTGCAGGCCATGATACGTCCCACCATAGGAGTAATCACCAATATCGGGTCGGAACACGACGATGGCTTTGCCTCAATGGACGAGAAAGCGCACGAAAAGGCCAAGATACTCAACAGTTGTGAAAGTATCGTCTATCCGGCCGATGACCGGCTGGTGACCAATGCTATCGCGCCGTTGCTGGAGGTGGACGTGGCACAGGAGCTGGCATGGAGCAGCCGCGGAAATAAAGCGGCCTTGCAGATAGGGCAGATTACACGCGAAGACAAACGCACGACCATTGTCTACAACTATCAGGGGCAAGAGGCGTCGGTTATGGTGCCTTTTGATGCCGACCGCGATGTGGAAAACGCCATCACCTGCCTGGCTGTGATGCTGCTGTTGGGCGTGAAACAGCCCGACATTGAGCAGCGCATGCGCATGCTCACCCCTGTGGGCACACGCATCAATGTGATTGAGGGCATCAACGACTGCACCATCATTGCCGATGGCTATACCAGCGACTACCACTCGCTCACCCCGGCGCTGAACTTCATGATGCGGCGTGCCGGAACGCGTGGAAGCACGGTGATTTTGAGCGATCTCAAGCCCGAAGCCTATGAGGGTGACGAGCTCTACATCCGTGTGAGTGAACTGCTGCGTGGCAAGGGTGTGCACCGCTTGCTGGGTGTGGGACCCGAAATGTGCCGCTATGCCCGATACTTCAGCTCGCTTCCGGCATCACGCTTCTTTGCTTCATCGCAGGAACTGATGACGACAATGACGCAAGGTGACTTTGATGATGAGACAGTGCTGGTGAAAGGTGCGCCCGAGTTTGAGTTTGACCAAATTATAGATATGCTGGAAGCTAAGCGACACCAAACGGTGATGGAAGTCGATCTCAACGCACTGGCACACAATCTCAAGTTCTTCAAGTCGCTCATCAAACCCACAACCCACACCATAGCCATGGTCAAGGCCAGTGGCTACGGAACAGGTAGCTATGAAGTGGCCAAGACACTGCAAGACCGCGGTGCCGACTATCTGGCCGTGGCCGTACACGACGAGGGGGTGGCCTTGCGTCGTGCAGGCATCGCTATGCCCATTATCGTACTCAATCCCAGTGCTGTGAACTATAAAGCCATGTTTGTGCATCGACTGGAACCGGAAGTGTATAGCATTGGCGAGTGCCAGGGATTGATACGCGAAGGACGCAAGTGCGGTGTGCGCGACTTCCCGGTGCACATTAAAATCGACTCCGGCATGCACCGGCTGGGATTCACACGCGAACAATTGCCCGAACTCATCGCATTGCTCAATGGACAGGACGTGCTGCGTCCGATATCGGTGTTCTCGCATCTGTGTGTAGCCGACGAACCCGATCAGGATGCTTATACTCAGGAGCAGTTTGCCTACTTTGATGCCTGCTGCGATGACCTGCAGGCTGCTTTCGACCACCACTTGTTGCGCCACATACTCAACACAAGCGGCATTGTGCGTTTTCCCGAGCATCAGCACGACATGGTGCGCATAGGCATCGGTCTTTACGGAATCGCCACGCTCAACGACAATAGTGAGGCGGCCCTCAAGCCCGTGGCATCGTTGCACTCAGTGATCATATCCATCAAGGAATGGCCTGCCGGTACCACCATCGGCTATAGCCGCAAGGGAGTGCTTGAGCGCGACTCGCGCATCGCCACGGTCACCATCGGTTATGCCGACGGTTTCGACCGTCGCTTCGGCAATGGCCGCACCAGTATGTGGGTAAATGGGGCTCTGTGTCCCACCGTGGGCAACGTGTGCATGGATGCCGTGATGATTGACGTGACCGATGCACAATGCGCTGTGGGCGACCCTGTGGAGATATTCGGCGAACACATTCCCGTGGAGCGGCTCAGCGAGGCGCGCGACACGATTCCTTATGAAATACTAACTAGCATTTCGCCCCGTGTGAAACGCGTTTATTATCGTGAATAAAATGAAGCACAAAATGATCAATAAATGGATATTGTCGCTCTTCGCCACTATTGCGCTGCACTCGCAAGCATGGGATTTCACCAGTGGTGGCTTCTATTACGACATCGTGGGCGACAGCGAGGTGGCTGTGGCACAAGCGCAGGAGGGCACGCAAAGCGTCTATGAAGGAGTGCAACTCATCCCAGAGCAGGTCTATTTCGATGGCGAGAACTATACCGTAGCCGCCATTGCCGACCGCGCCTTCTTCCAGTCTCGAGTGACACAAGTGCAGATTCCCAACACAGTAACCACTATCGGCCAGGAGGCTTTCGCCGGCTGTGACTTGCTCACGAGCATCACCCTGCCGTTGTATCTTGATGAAGTGTCGCCGCGTTTGTTGGCCGGTACGGCCATTTCCAGCGTGGCTATTCCAGAGGGAGTGACGCTGGTGGGTGAAGGCGCATTCCACGAGTGTGCGCAACTGCACACAGTGTTCTTGCCGGCATCACTGCTCACGGTGGGCGAGGATGCCTTTGAAGACTGTTTCAACTTGTTTGAAATCTATTGCGCCGCTCCCCAACCGCCCGAAGTGCTAGGCGACCGCAACTTCTTGGCAGTGGGAGGCATAGATCTCATCGTGCCCGATGGCAAAGCCAGTAAAGCCTACCAGAGTAGTGACGTGTGGGGCAACAGCGACACTTTCTCGCTGTGGACTAACGACGACATCAACCTGGACCGCCCTTCGCTGAAGCAAGAAACGCTGGATGGAGGCTGGACGCGCGTGGATCTAGGCAGCAACATGGCGTTCAACATATATGACACCTATGGCTATCTGATGGCACTCACCGCTGCCGACCACTATTATTTCACCACGCCCCAGGTAGAGACACAATGCGCCATTGCGGCCACCAATCTCATTACCGAGAGTGACGACGTGCTGGCATGTAACCTGGCACCTGCCGCCACGTCTGTCGATGACCTGCTGGCCGAGAAATGGCATCCCACCATCATTGCCGAGGGTGGTGCCATTTACATCAGCGGAGACAACAACGGGACATGGACCAGTGTCTATGACGGAAGTGGCCGCCTCTACTATCAGCATCCCACGCTGGAATGCTTCATCGATGGCTTGCCCATGGGTCGCGTCTATATCATCATCGTGGGCGACTATGTCCAGAAAGTGCGTTTGTAATCTTACGGTGTGTTCTTTAAATTATGTTCAGTCCTCACTATTGCAGTAATAAAACCACCACTATGGCACAGAAATATCCCTTAGGCATCCAGACGTTTGAAAAAATCATCACAGATGATTATATTTATGTGGATAAGACGCAGCATATACATGCACTTGCTCATTTGAGCGATTTTATATTTTTGAGCCGTCCTCGCCGATTTGGCAAGTCTTTGTTGTTGAGTACACTTGATGCTTATTTCAGCGGTAGGCGTGAATTGTTCAGGGGATTGGCCATTGAGCAGTTGGAGCACAAGTGGGAGTCGTTTCCGGTGTTGCGCATAGATTTGAATAATGGCAACTATTCCGAAAGCACCTGCGAGTTGACCGACATGCTCAACAATTACTTGTATCAATGGGAGTCGAAATATCATTTGGAACGTCAGGCGCGTGAATTGGGAACCAGATTCTATAATGTGCTGCAGGGCATTTTCATGAAAACCGGTAAAAAGGTGGTGATACTGATTGATGAATACGACAAACCCATCATTGGCACCATAGAGCGTGAAAAGGCGGCTCTGCAGGAGCAGCATCGTGCAATACTCAAGGGGTTTTACGGCACCCTCAAGAAAGCCGATCGATATATCCGTTTTGCCATGCTCACAGGAGTGAGTAAGTTCTCACATTTGAGCGTTTTTAGCGATCTCAACAATTTGGTTGACATCAGCCTGAGCAATCAGTTCAACGATATTTGTGGCATTAGCGAGGATGAGCTGCATTGCTGCCTGGGCGAGGGCGTGGCACGACTTGCACGTTCGTGCGACATGTCGGAGCAACAGGCCTATGCTCACCTCAAGCGCCTCTATGATGGTTACCGCTTCAGTGCCCGTGGCAAGGAAATGTATAATCCGTGGAGCCTGTTGAATACACTTAGCAGGGAGGAGTTTTTGATGGAATGGGCACAAAGCGGCACACCTACGTTCTTGGTCAAAATGTTGCACGACCGACAAATAGACCTGACAAAGCTAGACCGACACATCGAGGCCGATGTTGCAGAGATGGGCTCTTATGATGCTGCCGACAATACCATTGCCGCTCTTTACCAAACGGGCTATCTCACCATTAAGGATTATGACCCCGTCAGTCAATTATACTCGCTGGGTATTCCCAATCAAGAGGTAAACAAGTCGTTAAATTTCAGTTTGTTGCCAATATTCACCAAAATGCAGGTTCCCACTGTGGGAACGCTTACTGGGCAAATCTATCGGGCTGCTCAAAGCGGTAATGTGGATGCGTTGCTCACTGTGGTAAAAGGCATCATTGCTTCAGCACCTATGGAAAGCCCCGACGAGCGTGTGCTGGAACTGAATTATCGCAATATCATTGCCATCGCCTTTAAACTGAGCGGGCTTGATGTGCACATTGAGCAGCAGACGTGCATAGGGCGCATCGACCTGGCTATGGAAACCAATGAGCGTGTCTATATTTTCGAGTTCAAGCGCACAACACTTGCAGCGGCCCAGCATCAAATCGAGAGCCGCCACTATGCCGATGCCTATGCAGCCGATAGTCGGCAAGTGGTGAGTGTGGCCGTGCGCCTAGATGATAGCATCCGCAACATCGCCGACTGGAAAGTGCTGGATGCTTAGTAATCTGTAAAGTCAATCTTTTTTTTAGCATGACGACGAAAGACGACGAACGCTGGATGAGGGTGGCGCTGGACGAGGCGCACAAGGCGCAGGAGCGCGACGAGGTGCCCATTGGGGCCGTGGTGGTGAGCCGTGGCCGCATCGTGGCACGTGGTCACAACCTTACCGAGACGCTCACCGATGTCACCGCGCATGCCGAGATGCAGGCCATTACCGCCGCAGCCGGAACCCTGGGCGGCAAGTATCTCACCGATTGCACGCTATATGTAACCGTGGAGCCGTGCTTGATGTGTGCCGGGGCTCTAGGCTGGAGCCAGGTGAGCCGCGTGGTGTATGGTGCCGGCGATGACAAGCGCGGCTACCACACATTTTGCGACCATCCGTTCCACAAGAAGACGGTGGTCGAAGGCGGTGTTCTTGCCGAAGAATGTGCGCAATTAATGACAGAATTCTTTAAAAAGAAAAGACGATGAAGATTCTACTTAAAATGCTATTGCTTGTGTCGCTGCTGCCTTGCGGTGCCTTGGTCAGTGCTTCACCAATCTGCGACCGCGCGTGCTGCGCTTTGCCGCAAGCCGACACTGTGGCCGTGCCGGCCGTGAAGATGGGACGTGATATCAAGACTGTGGTGATTGTACCTCGGCAATATTTCGATGAGCAACACTCGGTTGATCGATTCCCGGTACTATACCTGCTGCATGGTGCGTCGGGCAGTTACCGCGACTGGCCAAAAAAGGCCGACCTCAACACACTTTCAACACGCTATGGCATGATTATCGTGTGCCCCGACGGACAGGACAGTTGGTACTTCGACTCGCCCATCGACCCCACGTTCCAGTTCGAGACGTTTATTTCTCACGAACTGGTCGATTACGTCGATGCGCATTACCGCACGTGCGACCGCAAGGAAATGCGTGCCATTACAGGACTGAGCATGGGTGGGCACGGAGCATTGTGGAATGCCTTCCGTCATCCCGATGTGTTCGGCTCATGCGGTAGCATGAGCGGCGGGGTGGACATTTCCCGTTTCCCCGGCCGGTGGCACATCGTGGCGCGTTTGGGTGAATATGAGGGCAACGAACAGGTGTGGAAATCTCATGCGGTAGTGAACTTGGTGCCCACGCTCCAGCCAGGCCAGAATATCATCATCGACGACGGCAAGGACGACTTCTTTTATGAGGTGAACATGGCACTGCACGAGGCGCTCATGCAACGTGGCATCGACCACGACTTCACCATCCGTCCCGGGGCGCACTCCTGGGACTACTGGCTCAACTCGCTGGAGTATCACCTGTTGTTCTTCAGCAAAGCCTTCAAGCGTGCCACCCATTGACAAGTAACCATGAGTCAGAATACCGAGAATACCAAACCCACAGTGGGTGGCTGCTGCGTCATTGTGGCTGTGATTGCTATATTCATGTTCCTGCTGGGAGTTGATGCAATTGTAGTTCTGTGTGTGTCGGCAGTGCTGATTGTGATGGGCATTTTGGTGGCTGTGATCGCAACAGATAATTCGACGGCACCGTCAACGCCGGTATCAAATTCTGATGATCAGCCCCGATACTCGTCGCAAGTCTATACGACAGATGCCGACGTATTGGATAATGACTTGGATTACTTAAAGGATGAGTGGGACTTGAATCATGACGATGAGGACGACGATTTCGACCAAATTGACAACATTCCGGCCTTTGATGTGCTGGTGGAGCCGGAAGACTACCGTCGACTTGCCAAAGCACTCAGAGATGCCCTGCGAATGTGTCGTGACATGAGCGCCGACAGCAACCTTCGCCATAACGTGCTGAACAAGGCCAACGACAGGGACACAATTCAGGGCGAATTTGGACCCGACGATTTTTATGATACATTGAAACTGATGCTGGCAAAGGACATGTTTTGCTGCATTGAACACCTGGAACATTCTGTCGAAATAGATTATTTTGAGGCGTCGGGGCAGACACTCTACATACTCATGATGATGTTGACACGTGCCACCTCGTATAAAGAGTTTCGGTGCGAAATGGAGAGCGAGGGCGATATTCCCGACCAGATTCGCGAAAACCGGGAGGAAATGCTGCAGGTATATAAGAATAATACCGTGGGGGTGAGAGCCGAGGGGGTAGATGACTTGTCGCTGGCCATGATGGTAAAACTGGGTGAAAAGGCCGATGCTTATCTTCATGATGTGTACCGGGTCATGCGGCGCTTGAGCAGGGCCATAGCCCAGGCGTGCGGCGACGACACAACGCTCATCGATGAGTGGTTCGCGGCCATGGAAAAAGATGGTTTTGCGCCGCAAGAAGAATCGTCTTGCAGCACTGCGGTATCCACTGAGTCGGCAACGCCCATTGAAGACCTGAAAAATCTCATCGGTCTACAACGCGTTAAAAAAGAAGTCTCGGCCCTGAACGACTTTATTGTGGTGAATCGGCAACGTGAAGCAATGGGCATGAAAGTCCCCTCTATTTCCTATCATTGTGTGTTTACCGGTAACCCAGGAACCGGAAAAACCACTGTGGCCCGTATTATTGCCGGTATTTACAAGCAATTGGGTATTTTAAAGAAAGGACACCTTGTGGAAACCGACCGCTCAGGACTGGTGGCCGAGTATTTGGGTCAGACCGCAGTCAAGACTAATAAAGTGATTGACAGCGCGCTCGATGGGGTGCTTTTCATCGATGAAGCCTACTCACTGGTGCAAGGGGCAAAAGAGGACTACGGCAAGGAAGCCATCGCCACACTGCTCAAGCGCATGGAGGATGATAGGCAGCGACTGGTGGTGATTCTGGCCGGATATGCCGACGAGATGAAACAGTTCATCGGGTCTAATCCGGGCTTGAAGTCGCGTTTCAACCGCTATATCCACTTTGATGACTACATGGCGCAAGAATTGTTTCAAATCTTTGAGAAGAATATAACGCAATATGATTTTTCGATGACCGATGATGCTGCGGCTTACTTGCGTGAGTGCCTGGTGGAGCGTGTGGAGAGCAAGGATAAAGACTTCGGTAACGCACGTTTTGTGCGTAATCTTTTCGAAAAATCAATCGAGGCGCAGGCTGTGCGACTCAATGTCAAGTCGGCCACAACAAAGGAACAGCTGGGCAAGATTATCCGCGATGATATAGCAACGGCATTTGCCGGCGTAAAGGGCTGAAAATGATGTGCCGGGCTGTGGCCTTGGCAATTGGTTGGCTCTCCAAATATCATTATTCCGATAAAAAATGGAAATCGGCTGAATAATCATGCTTGCAATTCAACAATTTGTACTATCTTTGTAGCCGCTAAATAACCTACTGTGTACCTATGACAACTAAATTACGTCCGCGACTACTCATCATCTACACTGGCGGTACCATCGGCATGATTGAGAATCCCTCGACCCATGCCCTGCAACCCTTCGACTTTTCTCACCTCATCGACAATGTGCCAAAGGTGAAGAAACTAGGTTACGACATTGACCACATTCAGTTCAATCCACCCATCGACAGTGCCAACATGAGTCCCAAGCACTGGAGCGACATCGCTCAGGCCATTGAGGAACATTACGAGCATTACGATGGTTTTGTGGTGTTGCATGGCACCGACACGATGGCTTTCACGGCCTCGGCATTAAGTTTCTTGCTGGAAAACCTGCACAAGCCTGTCATCATCACCGGTTCGCAACTGCCCATCGGTGAAGTGCGCACCGATGGCGAGGAAAATCTCATCACCGCTTTGCAGGTGGCTGCCGCCATCGACGACCATGGCGAACCCATGGTGCAGGAAGTGGCCATTTTGTTCAACGACTCGCTGCTGCGCGGTAACCGCAGCACCAAGATGAGTGCCGACAACTTCAACGCTTTCAAGAGCAACAACTATCCACCGCTGGCGCGCATCGGCTTGTCGATCACGTTCCAGACCGACAATCTGTATCGTTCGCCTCGCCATGAGCCACTCACGGTGCGCACCTCGCTCGATACGGGTGTGATGTTCCTGGAATTGCATCCAGGCATCACCGAGAGCACCCTGCGCCACTTGTTGCGCACACCCGACATCAAGGGGGTGGTGCTCAAGACCTTCGGTGCGGGTAATGGACCCAGTGAGAGTTGGTTTACCGGATTGATTCGCGAGGCCACGAGCCGCGGCATGGTGGTGCTCAACGTTACCCAGTGTGTGGATGGTGGGGTGAACGACACGCTCTATGAAACCGGCAACAGCCTCACCGCGGCCGGCGTTGTCAGCGGCCACGACATCACCAGCGAGGCCGCCATCACTAAACTCATGTACCTCTTCGGCTTGGGACTTAGTGCCGATGAGGTGAAGCGAGAACTCGAACACGCATTGCGCGGCGAGGTCACCATCAGGCGCTGACCCGAGTAATGAAGCGATAAAAAGAATAACCCAATAAAAGAAGAACGATATGAAAAAGACATTGATGACTATTGCAGCGGGATGGCTGCTCCTGCTGGGCGGCTGCGCCCAAAATCAGCAACAGACCGAAACGACTGGTGTCGCTGAGAAACCCTGGTATGAAGACATAGAAACCCTTGAGGCCCAACTCGCCGAGGCCGTGGCCGACGCGCAAAAACTGGATTCGACCAAAATCGCTCACGACCTGATGCCCATTCGCAAAGATTATCCGGGACTAGAGTGGGCCAACTTCGAAGGGCACGACATGGTGCTGGTGGCCACGCTAGTTGATTCCACCCGCTTGAAGAGATTCTTCGGGCAAGAGGGCGTATATCCCATCGACCGCGAGACGGGTACCTGGATTTCAATCCCTGCCGACTGGAAAAAACAACTGAACAAGTTTGAAGGGCTCGACAGCGTAGCGGCGCACATGCGCATGGTGCAACTCTACGGTTTGGCGCCCGACTGCGACTTCGACATCATCGTGCTCTTCTTTGCCGATCCCAAGGGCATGTTCCGCCCGGCGCACGACCCCGACATTACCACCACATCGGCAGGCCTTGACTTCCCGGCCTATGCCAACGAGAAATACACCGTCGGCGAGACCAACTTCCGCGAGTGGTACCGCTACAGCGTGGCTTCGGCCTATGAAGACGACAGCCCGCTGCCCTGGTCACAGCTCGGTTACACCTACGACTGGCACGAGGGCGCACAGCGTCAAGGCTTGTCGGAATACATCGTGAGCCATCACACGCTCATCAAGGTGAAATCGGCTCAAAGCTTCTGGTCATTCCTCCGGCAAGTCAAGCAGCAATAGCATGCAGGTGCAGTTTTCAGCATAGGGGCCACGAGGCATTTACGTTATGTCTCGTGGCCTGCCATTTGTGACATTCAATTTTTCTTAGTAATTTCGCATGCTGAAACGAAAAACGCTTGTTTTATGTCGCAAGTCGAGTCACACAACAACCAGCCTCTAGTATCGGTTATTATCCCGGTATATAACATGCAGGACTATCTCACCGAATGTGTGACATCGGTGCTCGCATCCACATACACCCCACTGGAAGTGGTGATTGTTGACGACGGGTCCACCGATGGGTCGCTGGCTGTGGCGCACGATCTGGCAGCTGCCGATGAGCGTGTCGTGGTGGTCGCACAGGCTAATTCGGGCGTGAGTAGTGCCCGCAATCATGCCATCGAGGTGGCAAGGGGCGAGTTCGTTCTGCCTGTGGATGGCGACGATCGCATCGCTCCGCACTATATCGAGCATGCCCTTCGGCATTTTGAAGCCGACCCCGATGTGATGGTGGTGACTGCCTGCGGAGAGTTTTTCGGCAACCGCACTGGACGATGGGAACTGCCGGCCTTTGACTTGCATTTGCTGGCCCGGCGCAACCTCATCAGCGTGTGCGCTCTGTACCGAAAGGCTCACTGGGCGCAAGCCGGAGGCTATTGTACCTATATCAAAGGGCTGGAAGACTGGGATTTCTGGATATCCATGCTCAAGGATGGCGGCAAGGTGGTGCAAATGCCAGAAGTGGGGTTTTACTATCGCATTAGAGCACACTCCAAGCGCATTGCCGACCGCAAGCACAAGGCGGCCGTAGTGGCCACACTCAACGAGCGGCATCCCGAGTTTTTCAAGCGTGAACTGGGTGGCCCGCTGCACGTGCACCGTTCATGGTCGCGATGGCTCAACCGCCTGCACAACTGCAAATGTCGGCTCTTGCATAAAAACTGACCCGCTATGAAAGAATTGCATATCATTACACCGGTGAAAGACTCTATCGATACCACGATGGAGACCATAGATGCCATCATGGCATCGCGCCTGACCTGGCCCCACACGTTCACCATCTATAACGACTTTTCAACGCCAGAAAATACCGCCACGCTAGCCCGGGCGGCACGTGAGAAAAAATTCTCACTCATCAACCTGAGCGACATGACCTCGCATGCGTCGCCCAACTACTTGCTCATTTTGCAAGAAGCGCAACGTAAAGCACTGGCGGCCGATGCTGGCTTGCTGATTGTGGAGAGCGATGTGATTGTCGCTCCCGACACCCTGCAACGACTGGCCGACGAAGCTGTCCAGCGCTCGCAATGCGGAATTGCGGCGGCGGTAACGGTGGATGATGAAGGACGCATCAACTATCCTTACCTGTATGCACAAGGGAGCGAGAATCAAGTCATCGACAGTCGCAAGCATTGCAGTTTTTGCTGTTCGCTGCTCACCCCTGCATTGCTTCAAACTTTTGATTTCGGCACATTGGATCCTAGCAAAAACTGGTACGATGTGACCATTTCACACGCATCTCTCAAACTGGGACTGAAAAATTACCTGTTCACCAACTTGCCGGTAGTGCATCACCCTCATGCCAGTCGCCCCTGGAAATTGCTGAAATACAAAAATCCGCTCAAGTATTACTGGCGCAAGTTTACGCGTGGTCTGGACAAAATTTAATCACAATATGGACAACAAGAAAATACTCATTACAGGGGCTGGCGGTTTCATCGGTGGCTATCTGGTGGCCGAGGCCTTGAACCGCGGTTATGAAACATGGGCCGCTGTGCGCTCCACAACCAGCCGCGAGTTTCTGCAAGATGAACGCATCCACTTCATAGAACTGGACTTCACCGACCAGGAGAAGCTCACTGCCACACTCGACGAGCATGTGAAAGCGCATGGGCCCTGGAACCATGTGGTCCATAACTTGGGAGCCACCAAGTGCACCAACTATCTCGACTTCGAGCGCATCAACCACGGTTACCTGCGAGCATTGGTCGAAGCGTTGCGTGAGGTGCAGGCCATACCCGAGTGCCTGTTGCTCATTTCCAGTCTGAGTGTGATGGGATCCGGCGACGAGACGGGCTACACGCCCTTCACGCTCGACGACGTGCCGCAGCCCAACACCCGCTATGGCGTGTCGAAACTCAAGGCCGAGGTCTATCTGCAGTCGCAAGCCGACGTGCCACACACCATCTTGCGTCTCACCGGAGTCTATGGCCCGCACGAGCGTGATTATTTCCTGATGATGAAGAGTATCAAGCGCGGGTTTGACTTCAGTGTGGGTTTCCGCAAGCAGATGCTCACCTTCATATATGTGAAAGATGTGGCCACGGCTGTGATGGACGCTTTGGCTCGCGGCCCGCTTTATAAAGCTTATTTCATCAGCGAAGACCAGGGTTACACGCAACAGCAGTTCCGCCAGATGGTGTGCCAGGAACTGGGCAAGAAGGTGGTGATTCCCGTCACCTGCCCGCTGTGGATTGTGCGTGTAGTGTGTGCCGTGGCCGAGCTGGTGGGGAAAGTGACGCTCAAGGCCAGCACGCTCAATGGCGACAAGTTCAAGATTCTCAAGCAGCGCAACTGGCTGTGCGACACGAGCGAAGCGCGGGACGACTTCGGCTTCAAGGCTCGTTACAGTCTCCAGCAAGGATTGCACGAGGCCATCGACTGGTATCGCCAGGCCGGCTGGCTATAAGCCATGATAATTGATAATTAATAATTAATAATGCTTTGAGCTATGGGTTGTGTTGACCTGTAGCTCGTAACTTGTAGCTAAAGAGAAGAATGAAGACCTTGTATGTGAGCGACATGGATGGAACCCTGATGGGTGCCGACTCGCAAGTCGGCACCGAGACGGCGGCCATCCTCAACCGGCTCATTGACGAGCACGACATGCTCTTCACCGTGGCCACAGCCCGCACCCCGGCCACCGTGGTGCCGCTCATGCAGCACGTTCATGCCTGGTTGCCATTCATTGTGCTATCGGGCGCTGCCATGTGGGATGCTCATCAAGGCCGCTTCATTCATGTGCAACCTATTCCCGATGATGTCACGCAAGCGGTGTGCGACATCTTCGAGCAGCAGCGGTTGCACCCATTTATCTATCGCAACCACGGCGGCAACATGATTTACACACACCATTACGGTGCCATGACGGCCAGTGAGGAACAGTTTGTGGCGCAACGCCTGAACTTGCCGCTCAAGCGTTTCCTGCTCAACGACATCAATTATAGGCACAGCCCCGATGAAGCGATGCTCATCTACTCCATGAACGATTATGCCGTGCTGGAACGCGTCTATCGCCAGATCCAAGTTGCTGAAGTGCCTTGCACCGCGTTGCTCTATCGCGACAACACCGACCCTAGTGTGGCATTGATGGAAGTGTATCGCAAGGGATGCACCAAGGCAGCTGCCATCGCTCGTCTGGCCGCCGGTATCGGGGCAGAGCGCATAGTGGCATTTGGCGACAACCTCAACGACATGGCCATGCTGCGTGCCGCCCACCATGCAATTGCCGTAGAAAACGCCGTGCCCCAGGTCAAAGCTATCGCCCACGAAGTCATTGGCCCCAACACTGCCCACAGCGTGGCACGCTACCTCGCCGCTCACCTCTCATGATGGCGCATCACGTCGTGAGCATCATGTTTTTTGAAGAAAAACAGGGGCAGATGGTGGATTGTCGAAAATTATGACTATTTTTGTGCTTAGTTTTGTTTTAAGAATCTGCATGATTGAACGACACATCATTATTGATAATGTAGACCCCGTGGCTTTCTATGGGGTGAACAATAGCAATATCTCACTGATTCGCAATCTCTATCCCAAGCTGCGCGTGGCTGCTCGCGGCAGCGTGATTACGGTGATAGGCGACGAACAGGAGACTGCGACCTTCGAAACCAAAATCAAGGAACTGGCGGCTTACTGCGCCGAGTTCAACACGTTGCCCGAAGACGTGATACTGGACACCATCAAAGGCACCCCACCCAAGCCATTGCACATGGACGGCGTGATCATCCATGGTGTGAACGGAAAGCCCATCCAGGGACGCACCCCCAACCAGCAGTTGCTGGTGAAGACTTTCGGACAGAACGACCTCACTTTCGCACTGGGTCCGGCGGGCACGGGAAAGACCTATCTGGCCGTGGCGCTGGCGGTGCGGGCACTTAAAAACCGGGAAGTGCGAAAAATCATTCTTTCGCGGCCCGCTGTGGAGGCCGGCGAGAAGCTGGGATTCCTGCCCGGCGATATGAAAGATAAAATCGACCCCTACTTGCAGCCACTTTACGATGCGCTGGAAGATATGATTCCGCAAGCCAAACTGCGGGAATATATGGACAACAACGTGATTCAGATTGCTCCGCTGGCTTTCATGCGCGGGCGCACGCTTAACGATGCCATCATCGTGCTCGACGAGGCGCAAAACACCACCGTGCACCAAATCAAGATGTTCCTCACCCGTCTGGGCATGGGATCGAAGATGATTGTAACGGGCGACACTACGCAGATTGACTTGCCGCGCACAACCGCCAGCGGACTCATTCATGCCCTGCGTGTGCTCAAGGGCGTGAAGGGCATAGGCCGAGTGGAGTTTGAGAAAAAGGACATTGTGCGCCACCAACTGGTGCAACGCATCGTGGAGGCCTACGAGCGTTTTCACGATGATGACAACGCGGATTGATTAATAATTAACAATGAATAATTAAAAATGTAGCTCGTAGCTTGTGGCTAAATAAGTAACACTTACTAAATATATTATCACAACATGACACTCACAAAAACCGATTTCAACTTCCCCGGTCAGCGCAGCGTGTATCACGGCAAGGTGCGCGACGTGTATAACATCAACGACGATCTGCTAGTGATGGTGGCTACCGACCGCATCAGCGCTTTCGATGTGATTCTGCCCAAAGGCATCCCCGGCAAAGGTCAAGTGCTGAACCAGATTGCCGCAAAATTTCTTGATGCCACAGCCGATATAGTGCCCAACTGGAAGTTGGCCACTCCCGACCCCATGGTGACCGTGGGCCTGCGATGCGAGGGTTTCCCCGTGGAGATGATCATTCGCGGTTACCTCACTGGCAGTGCTTGGCGTGAGTACCAGAAGGGCTGCCGCTTGCTGTGTGGTGTGCCTCTGCCCGACGGCATGCGCGAGAATGAGCGTTTCCCCGAGCCCATCATCACGCCCACAACTAAAGCCGAGGAAGGGCACGACGAGAACATCTCGCGTGAGGAAATCATTGCCCAGGGACTGGTGAGCGAGGAAGATTACCGCGTGATGGAGCAATACACTCGTGCTTTGTTTGCCCGAGGCACTGAGATTGCCGCCAGCAAGGGACTGATTCTGGTTGACACGAAATATGAATTCGGCAAGCGCGATGGCAAGGTGTTGCTCATGGACGAGATTCACACGCCCGACTCCAGCCGATACTTCTATGCCGAGGGCTATGAGGAGCGTTTTGCCAAGGGCGAACCGCAGCGGCAACTCAGCAAGGAGTTTGTGCGTCAGTGGCTCATCGACCACGGTTTCATGGGACAGGCCGGCCAGCAAGTGCCCGAGATGACCGATGAATACTGCCAGAGTGTAGCCGACCGCTACATCGAGCTTTACGAGCACATCACCGGCGAGAAGTTCCAGCCCGCCACCGATGCCGACTTGGCCTCTCGCATTGAACAGAGCGTCACCGCCTGGCTCCAGCAGCAATAATCCAAGACATTAAATAGTAGTGAGGGTGTGTCATCATGAAGTGATGCACCCTCATGTTATGTAGCCTTAAATCACATTACCACCACTTGGTGGGGCGGGAGCCCATGGTGTATTCCAGGGTTCCGCCGGCAGCGATGTCGGCGTGGTCGATGTAGGGCTTCTTGTAGGCCTTGCCATTGAGGGTGATGCGCTGGATATAGCGATTCTTGGCGCTGTTGTTGCGGGCGTTGATGGTGAGTGTGCCGCCTGCCACACGCACGGTGGCCTTGTCGAGCAGCGGCGAGCCGAAGTAGTAACGGCCGCCAGCCGGCTCCACTTGGTAGAATCCTAGTGCCGAAAGGATGTACCAAGCCGACATCTGGCCCACGTCCTCGTTGCCGCACAGGCCCTCGGTGGTGTCGTCGTAGAGTGTGGTGAGCACTTGGCGCACGCGGTCGGCCGTCTTCCAGGGCTGTCCCAGCATCGTGTAGAAGTAGAGAATGTGGTGGCTAGGCTCGTTGCCGTGCACATACTGGCCGATGAAGCCGCTCATGTCGGGCACGGCCTCGTCGCCCACGTCGGTCGACAGGGTGAAAAGCGTGTCAAGTCGTGCAATGAGGCGTTCCTTGCTGCCGTGGCACGCAACCAACCCGTCCAGGTCGTGTGGCACCAGCCAGGCATATTGCCAGGCGTTGCCTTCGCAGTATTCGTCACCGCCTTTGCGCTGTACATAGGGGTTGAGCGGTTCAAGAAAGTTGCCTTTGGAATCTTTAGCCCGCATGAAACCAGTGGCTGGGTCAAACAGGTTGCGATACTGGCGGCTCAGTGCCATGTGGCGCTCGTAGAGGTCGCTGCGGCCGGCTTTGTGGGCTGCTTGTGCCAGTGCCCAGTCGGCCAGTTCATATTCCAGTTCGTAGGCTACATTCTCGCTACGCTGATAGTCACAGGGAATGTAACCCATAGTGCGGTGCCATTTTAGGCCGCGCTCGTCGAGCAACATGGATTTTTCCATGGCCTCGATGGCCAGGTTCTGGTCAATGCCCGGAAAATCTTTGAGAAGGGCGTCGGCCACCACGGGAATGCCTGGCGACCCCACCATGCAGTTGGTTTCGCGACCCATCAAGTGCCAGATGGGCAACTTACCCTGTTCCTGATAGATGCGCAACATGGTGTTGATGATGTCGGGCACGCGCTCGGGATGGATGATGGTCATGAGCGGATGAGCGGCGCGATAGGTGTCCCACAGGCTATAGGTGGTGTAGTTCACGAAGCCCGGGTCGGGATGAATGGCGTAGTCGCTTCCCTGGTAGGCACCGTCTACATCGCAGTAAACCGATGGGGCAATCATGGTGTGGAACAGGGCGGTGTAGAACGTGCGCAACACATGCACGTCTTGCGACTGCACTTGTATTTTGTCCAGTTGCCCACGCCATGCCTGTCGGGCTCGCTCGCGCACGCCGTCAAAGTCCCAACCTTGCTGCTCGGCAGCCAGGTTCATTGCGGCACCTTGCACCGACACGGCGCTGATGCCCACTTTCACCATGATTTGCTCGCCCTGGCTGGTGTTGAAGTCAAAGCGGCCATGCACGCGTCGCGCAGTCACCCAGTCGGCTTGAACCTCGCGGCCATCGGCCAGCAGATGAGCGCGCGTGAATGGTTTGGAAAACTCGGCATGGAAATAGATGGGATGATGATGTGCCCATCCGGTAGACCAGCGCACCCCCTCGATGGTGTGGTCGTCGAGCACGCGCATCAGTCCGGTCTCCACATTATCCCAGCTGCCGCCGTCCACCAGATTGAAGACGATAGCGCTCTCGGTGCTGGCCGGGAAGGTGTAGCGGTGCAGTCCGGTGCGGGCTGTGGCCGTGAGCTCCACACCGATGTTATATCGCATCAGATGGGTGCGGTAGTAACCAGGCTGCGCCACTTCACGGCTGCGGTCGGCGTAACTCCACATGCCGCTCTGCGGGTCATTGGCATTGCCTCGGGCATATTTCACCTGTCCCACTACAGGCATTACCGTGACATCGTGCAGATCGCCGCAACCGGTACCACTCAGGTGCGTGTGCGGAAAACCTATCACGGTGGAGTCGCTGCGGTGATAACCGGAGCACCAGTCCCAGTCTTGGAACACACTGCTTGGACCCAGTTGCACGAGCCCAAACGGCACACAAGCCGACACGGTTACATGGCCATGCCCTCCCGAGCCGATGAGCGGATCCACATAATCTAACACATCACGTTGTTGCGTGGGCCGAGCAGCGGCACTCAGCAACGTGCATGCCACTAGCACTGCTCCGAAGAGAAATCGACTTTTTTTCATTTTTTAGTTATATAAAATTAATATCAGTTGCAAAATTAACCCATTATGACCAAATCCGCAAGTTTATTGCGAATTAAGAACAAACCAAATCTAGCTGCGTTTTGAAAAAATCAAAAGTGGATTTTGCATTTTCGCTCGGTTTGCACTAACTTTGCCTCAAAATCGGCGAAATTAGGCTGCGCCTCGGAAAAACAATCAATCAAGCTTGTTGTTTTTCACTCGGCTTGCACTAACTTTGCACATGAAACATGACAGAGAAGGTTCACAGAAAGGTTCACAGAAAGGTTCACAGAAAAATTTGATGTGGACACTGGGAAGTGGTGAACAGTGAATGGAATGATGATGAATAACAAGGTGGAACATATCAAGCCCTATGGCAGTGAAGGCTCCAAGCGCGATCAGGTGGAGCAGATGTTTGACAGCATCGCTCCGGCCTACGATTTCATGAATCGAGCCATGACACTGGGCATCGATCGCTGGTGGCGACGTGTGGCTGTAAAGCGTGTCAAACGCCACATTGCAGCGCGGGTCGGCGTGCGATTGCTGGATGTGGCTACCGGAACGGGCGATTTTGCCATTCAGTTGCATAAGGCTCTGCGCCCATGCCATGTGACCGGAATCGATTTGAGTAATGGCATGATGGAAGTGGCGCGGCGCAAGGTGCGGCAGCGTGGATTGGAATCCGACATCACTTTCAAGCAGGCCGACTGCCTGAGTTTGCCCTTCGACAGCGACGCGTTTCACGCGGTGACCGTGGCCTTCGGGGTGCGCAACTTTGAGCACATCGATCAAGGCTATCGCGAGATGTGGCGTGTGTTGCGCCCTGGCGGTATGCTGTGTGTGGTGGAACTGTCGACACCTCAAAACCGCTTCATTCGCTGGTTTTACGACCTCTACACGTTGCACATCATCCCCGCCCTCGGTTCCCTTAAGAGTGGCGACAGCAGTGCTTATCGCTATTTGCCCCTCAGCATTGCCGCTGTGCCCCAAGGCCAGCAGATGCTCGACATCATGCAGCGGGTCGGGTTCACGCAGTGCGCTGTAAGCCGCCTCACGCTGGGCACTTGTTCGATTTACACTGCAATAAAGCCCAATTAGAAATTAATATATAAATGATAAAATATGGCATCTATTAAAACTATAGGACTTCTGACCTCGGGCGGCGATGCCCCTGGCATGAATGCGGCGATCCGCGCGGTGACCCGCTCGGCTATTTTCAGTGGATTCAAGGTGAAAGGCATCTATCGCGGTTACCGGGGCCTGGTTTCGGACGAGGTGGTGGATTTCCGCGCGCAAGATGTGAGCAATATCATGCATCATGGTGGCACCATCCTGAAGACGGCCCGCTGCAAGGAGTTTATGACGGCCGAAGGGCGTCAGCAGGCCTACGATGTGATGAAAAAGCATGAAATAGATGCGCTGGTTGTCATCGGTGGTGATGGTTCGCTGAGTGGTGCTCGCCAGTTTGCCAGCGAGTTTGATGTTCCCATTGTGGGCTTGCCGGGTACCATCGACAACGACCTCTATGGCACCGATCACACCATAGGCTACGACACGGCACTGAACACCATCATGTGGTGTGTGGACCGCATCCGCGACACGGCATCCAGCCACGAGCGCCTGTTCATCATTGAGGTGATGGGGCGCAATGCAGGTTTCCTGGCTCTCAATGGGGCCGTGGCCAGTGGAGCCGAAGCGGCCATCATTCCCGAGATCAGCACCGAGGTCGACCAGTTGGCCGAACTCATTGAGAGCGGTTTCCGCAAGAGCAAGAGATCAAGTATCGTGTTGGTGGCCGAGAGTCCCATAACCGGCGGTGCCATGGGGCTGGCCGAGCGTGTGCGCAAGGAGTATCCGCAGTACGATACTCGCGTCACCATTCTGGGCCACTTGCAGCGCGGCGGTTCGCCCACGGCGCAAGACCGCATCTTGGCATCGCGCATGGGCGCCGCTGCCATCGATGCTTTGCTCGAAGGCCAACGCAATGTGATGATAGGCGACGATGATGAGCACATTGTATATGTGCCCTTCTCCAAGGCCATCCGCAAAGACAAGCCCATCGACCGCGACCTGATTGACATATTGCGCCGCTTGTCGATTTAATATTATTCTGAAATTAGAAAATGCCTTTGAGCAGGGACATGATGTTGAAGTTCTTGCTCTTTCCGGCTAGCAGGTTTTCTATTTCAATAACCTCTCGCGATGCTCCCAGGCGGCGTGCCAGTGGCAGCAGCGAGGTGAGCAGTTGTTCGGCTGCGGCCCGGCGGTTGATGAGTCGCATGAGCGCCTTGGACAGTCCGATAGAGAGCTGCAGTTCGCGTTCTCCCATGGCCACATTAAGTTTTTTCTGGTAGCGCAGCGCTTTTGTGTAGTATTTTACGGCATTGCGGCTGTTGCCCATTTCCAGCATGATGTCGCCTTCTTTCTTGAGCGTGTCAACCAGGCTGTTCATGGCCTCGCGCGTGAGGTTTTCATCTCCGCTTTCCAGTTGGTTCATGTAGAGCTCGGCTGCTTGCTGGTAGTGCTCGAGCACATGCATCTGCTTGTTGCGCGACTGAATGATGAGCGTGGATGCTTGCACGGCGTAGAGCAACATGGCCGAGAATCGCTCTTCGTTTTTCTTCGACAGGCGTTCCAGTAATTTCTGTGCATGGGTGAGTTCTTTGGCGGCCCGGCTGTTGTCGCCGGTGCTGTGGTGCACGAGCGCCAGATTATAAAGCACCGATGCCACCAGAGCCAGGAAGTCTTCGCTGCGTTTGCTGGAATACTCGGTGAGTTGCTGCAGGGCCGACTCGGCACAGCCCAGTGCGATGGCATACTGCTCGTCGGCGATGAACAAGCACATGCGTGCCAGCCACAGCCATGCACTGTAGAGCAATGGAATCTGCTCGGCGTCATCGCCATAGACCAGGTAATCGATCACTTGCGATGCTTGCACAGTGCGGTTGTCCTTGAGCAAGTAGAGCACATAGGTCATGGTCATGTCCAGCACCACGTCGCGGTTGAGTCCATCGGTGGGCGGCAGTTGCCCCGACGATTCAATCTGAGCTTTGGCTATGGTCACGTCGTTGGCAAGGTGTGGGAATGATGTTTCTATGTGCAGCGGTTCCATGTCGGGGGGTAGTACACTAGTCGGTTAATGATGCTTGTTGCTGGGCCAGGGCTGCTTTGCAGCGTGTGGCCAGGTCGGCGTCGATACAGTGGTCGGGTTGTGCCGAGGCACTTACCGCCCACTGGCGGGCGTCGTCGATGAGTTGGTGCCACTGTGTGGCGTCGAGGCTGGCTAGCGCGTCGTGGGTGATGCCGCGAGCGAGCAACTGATAGATGATGCCTGCCGTGAGCCCCGATTGCCAGCCAAACAGGTCCATGTCCTTGTTGCCGGCAGTGTCGTCGTGCCGCAATGCACAAGAATGGTCGCCGCAGTAGATGGTTTCGTTCAGTTGCTGGTCAATATAAATAAACGTGTTGTCGTAGAAGCGGATGTGACGCTGGTAGCACTCTTGGCTTGTTTCACCGGGGAAGATGGTATCCAGGTCGTGACGGGTGGCAATGACCAGTTGTGAGAGTTCCAGGTTCTCGAGCAGATGTGGCATCACATGGGTAATGCGGAAGTTGATGCCATGCTGCAGGCCGGGCAGGTACACGATGATAGCCTTGCGCTCGGTGGCGTGCTTGAGCAGGTCGAAGAGCCGCTCGCGCTGTGGCAAGTCTACGGCGTAGAGCGACCCGATGAGCACCACATCATCTTCATCGATGCGCGGCCACACCACATCGAAGCGCTCGTCGGGGTAAGAGCCATAGTTCACAATCTGCACGGGGTCGCAGTCGGAAAAGATGGCCGACAGGCGGGTGGAGCCGTCGGGATATCGGTCGACGGAGTGAATGTCCACGCCGTGAGCGGTGAGAAAGTTCATGATCATGTCGCCCACGCGGTCGGTGGTGCACTCGCTCACCATGCTGCATGGCACACCAGCCGTGGCCAGTGATGCGGCGGCATTAGGGACGCGTCCGCCCACAAACGATTTCACCGGCTGGCCGCCCATGAAAATGGTGTCGAGCACCGATTCGCCAATAGCAATAATCTTTCGCATTCAGTCTATATAGTTTATTCGTTTTTCAGCTATGTGTGGTTCGTTGCACAGGCTCTGTGCCGGTCACTCATCTTTCTTGCCGGCTCATCATGCCCAGATAGCCACCATGGTGCCGCTTGGCATAATCCTCGCGAGTGAACCCGGTAGCCAGCATGGTGTTGACCACCAGCACATCGCCCATCACAGTCATCATGGTGGTGGATGTGGTGGGAGTCAGGCCTAGCGGGCACACTTCGGGAGCACCGCCTGTCCACAGACACACGTCGGCCAGCTGAGCTAGTTCGCTGTCTTTGTTACCGGTGATGACGATGAGTGGCAGGTCGCTGTAGAGAGCCAATGCCAGTTTCACCAGGGCCACGATTTCGCTTGTGCGGCCCGAATTGGACAGGAGCAACATCACGTCGCAGGCTTGCAGCACGCCCAGGTCGCCATGCTGGGCCTCGCTGGGATGCAGAAACACAGCAGGAATACCTGTAGAAGAGAACGTGGTGGCAATGTTGTCGGCGATTTGTCCGCACTTGCCCATTCCCGAGGTTACCAGTTTGCCACCGGCGCGGTGCACCCGCTCCACGATGAGGTTCACTGCGCGTTCATAATCGTCGGTGACAGGAATGCTGGCTATCGCCTTACTCTCGGCGGCGAGAATCTCTCGCATTGATTGCTTGACTCCCATTGTGCAAAGTTACAAATTATTTTTTTTGTGTTGTTGTGTTTTATTATAAGTGAGTAATGAGCCTGGTCAATACCGGCCGGTGAAGGCAAACACGGTGTAGGTGCTGAACGAACGGTCGCCGCTCACCAGCATGTCGCCCCGGTCGAAACGATAGTAAAAGTGCTCGGTCAGTCCATCGCTGTGGCGCAGATAGAGGTGTCCATGACTGTATTCGTCCCAGTAGAATTGCGTGCGCAGGTTGTTCTGGACATAGAAGCCGGTGCCATCGTTGTAAAACGAATAGCTCACTCGCTCGTAGTCGTAGAGGCCAATCTCTTCATAGCCGTCAAAATAGGCGAAACTTTCCCAGGTGCCCAGGAAATCATTGCTCTCGAATCCACAGCTGCTCACTGCCAGTGTCATCACCAGGAGCATCATCAGGTATTTAACTCGTTTCATCGTCGTGAGAATTTAGATATTAATGATATCGTTTTCATTCTAGACCGCATTTTCATTCCAGAGTTTAACTCGACAATAACGAAAAATGCCAATGAAAGTGCAAAATTACAAAATATCTACCGATTATTCTCAATAGAATAAACAATTAATAAGGAATAATTCACTCTCATAAATTTTCTCTTATTTTTAATGTGGAAGAAATGCTTGGGACAGTGGAGAGGTCGTCAAGGAAATAAATATTGCATTTGTTGAATATTCGGCGAAGAATGTGTAACTTTGCATCGCAAAAATAGAAACCGAACAATTAACATATAACCTAACACATGACACTAGAACAATTCCAAGCCGACATCAGGGCCGGTATTCCCGCGGTATTGCCCGAACCGATGCCCTATGATCCCGAAATCAACCATGCGCCCAAGCGCAAAGTCATTCTCACCGCCGACGAGAAAAAACTGGCACTGCGCAATGCGCTGCGCTATTTCCCCAAGGAAATGCATGCCACGTTGCTGCCCGAGTTTGCCGACGAACTTAAGCGCTATGGCCGCATCTATATGTACCGTCTGCGTCCGCGCTATGAAATGAAGGCGCGCCCCATCGACGAGTATCCTCACCGCAGCCGTCAGGCCGCAGCCATCATGATGATGATCCAGAACAACCTGGACAAAGCCGTGGCTCAGCATCCCCACGAACTCATCACTTATGGTGGAAACGGAGCAGTGTTCCAGAACTGGGCGCAGTATCGCCTGGTGATGAAATACCTGAGCGAAATGACCGATGAGCAGACGCTGGTGATGTACAGCGGTCATCCGCTGGGACTCTTCCCCTCGCACAAGGATGCACCGCGCGTGGTGGTGACCAATGGTATGGTGATTCCCAACTATAGCAAGCCCGACGACTGGGAGCGCGACAATGCGCTGGGCGTGAGCCAGTATGGCCAGATGACTGCCGGCTCGTATATGTATATTGGCCCGCAAGGCATCGTGCACGGCACTACCATCACCGTGCTCAACGCCGCCCGCAAGGTGATGGGCGACGAGCGCAAGAAGCGCATTCCGCTGTTTGTCACCGCCGGACTGGGTGGCATGAGCGGCGCTCAGCCCAAGGCCGGCAACATTGCCGGTGTGGTGAGTGTGACAGCCGAAATCAACCCGCTGGCGGCTCGCAAGCGTTATGACCAAGGATGGGTTGACGAGTTGCACGACAACCTGGACGAGCTGATTCCCGCTATCCGCAAGGCCGTGGAAGAACACCGCACGGTGTCGATGGCCTACGTGGGCAACGTGGTGGACCTGTGGGAACGCCTGGCCGACGAAGAGATGCGCGTGGATCTGGGTAGTGACCAGACCTCGCTGCACAACCCCTATGCCGGTGGTTATTATCCTGTGGGCTACAGTCTGGAAGAGTCCAAGAAGATGATGGCCGAGGAGCCCGAGCGCTTCAAGGAGTGCGTGTTTGAGTCGCTGCGCCGCCAAGTGGCTGCCATCAACCGCCTCACGGCTCGTGGCATGTACTTCTTCGACTATGGCAACGCATTCATGCTCATGGCCAGCCGCGCCGGAGCCGATATCATGAAAGATGAGACACACTTCCGCTATCCCAGCTATGTGCAAGACATCATGGGTCCCATGTTCTTCGACTATGGTTTCGGCCCCTTCCGCTGGGTGTGCACTTCGTGCGATCCCAAGGATCTGGAAGTGAGCGACCGCCTCGCCGCCGAGGTGCTCGACGACATGATGCACCATGTCACCGACGACATCAAGGGCCAGCTGGCCGACAACCTGCACTGGATTCGTGAAGCCGGAAAGAATCACCTGGTGGTGGGCTCGCAGGCACGCATCCTCTATGCCGATGCCGAGGGCCGCACCCGCATAGCGCTCGCGTTCAACGACGCCATCCGTCGTGGCGAGATTTCCAAGCCCATCGTGCTGGGTCGCGACCACCACGACGTGAGCGGTACCGACTCGCCCTTCCGTGAGACGAGCAACATCTACGACGGTTCGCAGTTCTGTGCCGACATGGCTGTGCAGAATGTGATCGGCGACTCGTTCCGTGGTGCTACCTGGGTGAGCATCCACAATGGTGGCGGTGTAGGCTGGGGCGAAGTTATCAATGGTGGCTTCGGCATGGTGATCGACGGCAGCGAGGAGGCCGACCGTCGCATCCGCCAGATGCTCTTCTGGGATGTGAACAACGGCATAGCCCGCCGCTCGTGGGCTCGCAACACCGGCTCGATGGATGCCATACGTCGCGAGATGGAACGCACGCCCGAACTCAAGGTGACGATGCCCAATCTGGTAGATGATGCCCTCATCGACAGCCTGCAGTTCTAATCAGGAGCTGTAGCGACTACAGTACAAATCGCCTCGCAATCGCTATTGCGGGGCAATTTTTTTGCTGCTGCATTTCATAGCAGGCAGGTTTTTGAAACACAATAACCGATTTGGCCAAAAATAGCGAAAAGAAAAATGTTAATAATTTTAACGAAAATCGTGAAAAAACAGGGTGAAAATGAAAATTCACGTCAAAAACGTTGATTATTAGCGAGAATGTTTATAACTTTGCGCCGATTTAACGCAAAAAATCAACAAAACGTGGCTTCATTCAAGTGGAACTTAAAGACGCTACCGTTTGGTACACAGTCGGTTAACTATCACTTGAACGGCGATTTTTTTCGGGAAAAAGAGCCGGTCGAGGTGATGGCTGCGAGCGTAGAAGTGTGTGTCACCATCACTCGCAAGAGTGAAGTGGATTATGAAATGAGACTGGACTGCCATGGCGAGCTCACCATTCCATGTGACCGCTGCCTGGAAGCTATGACTCACGACGTGGACACCATCTATGAGTTGAGCGTTAGACAAGAAGGTGACGAGTTTGACGACAGTCGCGACCGGGTGCTGATGGTGCCCGAAGGGTGGCATGAACTGGACGTCGAGCCCCTGATTCGTGACACAGTACTGCTCACCGTGCCCATCATGCACACGCACCCCGACGGCGAGTGCAATCAGGACATGCTCAGTGCGCTACAAGCCCACGAAGCCGTCGCCGCCGAGAATGAGGAAGAAACTGCCGAGCGGCAAACCGACCCCCGATGGGAGGCGCTGCGCAAGCTCAAGAATAACAATTAATAATTATATAATAAAGAAGAAATGGCACATCCTAAACGTAGACAATCAAAGACTCGCACTGCCAAGCGTCGCACTCACGACGTGGCTGTAGCTCCCACCATTGCTCAGTGCTCCAACTGTGGCGCATGGCATGTTTATCACACCGTATGTCCTGAGTGCGGTTACTACCGTGGCAGGAACGTGATGGGTGAGGAAGCAGCTGTTTAATGCCTATAAATGGGGGTCACGACAGAGGTGCCCTCGATTGGCAAAACACGCATCACGCGAAGAAAAAAGTATATCCTAAATCAAGCTGCCTGACGACATCTTGTTTAGGATATGCGCTTTTTTAGAGTATAAAAGCCTCCGAGCAGGAGAAAAATAGAGACTAAATAGATTATGCTTAACGCAAAGATTACGGGCATAGCCTCTTATGTGCCCGATTATATTTTGGACAACGAAGAACTGTCGCAGATGGTGGATACCAGCGATGAGTGGATTACCACCCGCGTGGGCATCAAGGAGCGCCGCATTCTCAAGAAGAATGTGGGTTCAAGCTATATGGGCATCAAAGCTGTGCAGAAACTGCTGGAAGAGACGGGAACCAACCCCGACGACGTGGATCTGCTCATCTGCCCCACCAGCAACCCCGATTACCGTTTCCCCTCCACGGCATCAATCATCGCCCATGGCTGCGGCATGGAAAAGAAATGCTATGCCTTCGACATTCAGGCTGCATGTGCCGGTTTCATCGTGGGCACTTTTAATGCCAGTGCCTACATCAAGGCCGGTCTTTATAAAAAGGTGATTGTGGTCACGGCCGAGAAGATGTCGAGTATGACCAATTACCAGGATCGCGCCACCTGTCCGCTATTCGGCGATGGTGCCGGAGCAGTGCTCATGGAACCCACCGAGGAGAACGAGGGCATCATCGACGGCATCTTCCACATCAATGGCGAGGGCTACCCCTACCTGCACTACAAGGCAGGCGGCTCGGCCTATCCCGCCAGCCAAGCCACGCTCGACGCTCGCGAACACTTCCTCTATCAGGAGGGCCGTGCAGTGTACAAGCACGCTGTGATCGACATGCTCACCTCGTCGCAAGACATCATGAAGCGCAACAACCTCACGGTGGACGACATCGACTGGTTTGTGCCCCACCAGGCCAATCTGCGCATCATTGAGGCTGTGGGGAGCCGCCTGGGCATTGCCGACGAAAAAGTGCTGGTCAACATTCAGCACCGCGGCAACACCAGTGCCGCCACTATCCCCATCTGTCTGGACGAGTACAAGCACCGCCTCAAAAAAGGTGACAAGATTATCCTCACCGCCTTCGGTGCCGGATTCACTTGGGGCGCTGAATACCTCATCTGGTCTATATGATTCGAACAAGAGTCATTGACACCGCTGCACACACTGGGCACTATCCTCACACTAGGGGGATGGTGCCCATGTTTTTTACCGTGAATTTTGTACTATGATGGATTTTTTTTAATTTTGCGGTGAAACTGTGAAATGTATATCATTCTGACGTAATTTTTAAACATCTAAAGATATGAATCTAGAAGGAAGACGCGAGAGTAGTAATGTGGAGGATCGCCGCGGTATGTCGGGCGGTGCCAAAGCGGGTATCGGTGGCATCGGTGCCATCATCATTGCACTCATTCTCTCTTTTCTGGGCGGCGGTGACTTGAGCAGCGTGCTCCAGAATGTGGGTGAAATGGGCGCCGGTAGCGGCGCAGCTACCGAGCAGCGCGAGTTCACGGCCGAAGAGCAGGAATTGGCCGCTTTCAGCCGCAAGATTCTGGCTGGCACCGAGGACGTGTGGGCGCAGATTTTCCGTGAGAACGGTTGGGAATATCAGAACCCTAAAATGGTGCTTTATACCGACCGCACCAGCACCGGATGCGGTACCGGACAAGCCCAGATGGGGCCGTTCTATTGCTCGGCCGACCAGACCCTTTACATCGACCTGTCGTTCTTCTCCAGCATGAAGCAGCAACTGGGTGCCGATGGCGACTTCGCCTATGCCTATGTGATAGCACACGAGGTGGGCCACCATGTAGAATATTTGCTGGGAACCCTCGACAAGGCTCACCAGCAGATGTCGCGCCTGGGTAAGGCCGACGCCAATAAGGTGAGTGTGCGTCTGGAGCTGCTGGCCGACTTCTATGCAGGCGTGTGGGCCAATCGCGACAACCGCATGTTCAACTCGCTGGAAGAGGGCGACTTGGAGAAAGCCATCAGGTGCGCGCAAGTGATTGGCGATGATTACCTGCAGAAGAAGGCTCAGGGCTATGACATTCCCGAGAGCTTTACACACGGCACCAGCGCGCAACGCATGAAGTGGCTCAAACTGGGACTGCAGACGGGTGACATACGCTACGGCAACACCTTCCAGATGAGCGACGCACAACTCTAATGGTGAAATAATATATATATCGTTAAACACATAACAATCTATGAGATTAATTATTGAGCCCGATTACGAGCGCGTATCGGAATGGGCGGCCAACTATGTGGCCAGCCGTATTAACGAAGCCCGGCCCACGGCCGAGCGCCCCTTTGTGCTGGGTTGCCCCACAGGTAGTTCACCACTGGGAATGTACAAAAAACTGATTGAACTCAACAAGGCCGGAAAAGTGAGTTTCCAGCATGTTGTCACCTTTAATATGGATGAGTATTGCGGCATCCCTGAAGATCATCCCGAGAGTTATCACTCTTTCATGTGGAATAACTTCTTCAGCCATATCGACATCAAGCCCGAGAATGTGAACATCCTCAACGGCAATGCTCCCGACCTGGACAAGGAATGTGCCGACTATGAGGCTCGTATCGAAGCAGCCGGCGGCATCGACCTGTTTATGGGTGGTGTGGGTCCCGATGGCCACATTGCTTTCAACGAGCCAGGATCGTCGCTCACCTCGCTCACCCGCCAAAAAACGCTCACGCAAGACACGATCATTGCCAACAGCCGCTTCTTTGACAACGACATCAACCAAGTGCCCAAGACGGCACTCACCGTGGGCGTGGGCACCGTGATGGCTGCTCGCAGCGTGATGATTATTGTCAACGGCTATAAGAAGGCCCGTGCGCTGCAGCAGGCTGTGGAAGGTGGTGTGAGCCACATGTGCACCCTCAGTGCCTTGCAAATGCACCGCAAGGCCATTATCGTGGCCGACGACGAGGCTTGCATGGAACTCAAGGTGAGCACCTACCGCTATTTCAAGGACATAGAGCGCAACAATCTGTAAACGGTAGCGTCGCGCGTAAGCTGCATGAAACAAGTCGCCGGATTCCCATTGTCGGAGAATCTGGCGACTTGACTTTTGCTGGTGTATTACAATGATTGCTTCGGTCATGATGTGCCCTGAGTGAGGGTACAGGGCACAAAAAAAGCTGTTCGGCTCTCAACGAGGGGAACAGCTTCAAACTCCTGTTTAACTTACGTTATTCGGAAATTTGCAAAGATTGAGTGAATTACTCAGCCTTAGCCTCTTCGGCAACTGCCTCAGCGGCAGCAGCAACGGTGTCAGCAGCGGCAGCAACAGTGCTGTCAACAGCAGCAGCGGCAGTGTCAACCACCTCAGTTACCTCTTCAGCAACGCTGTCAACTGCATCCTGAGTCTGCTCAGCAGTACCGGTGCAAGAAACCATCGACATTCCGAAAACAACAGCAAGTAACAAAACTAACTTTTTCATTTCTCTTTTTAATTTAATAATAATAAAACAATAATTCTTGTCTGCTTTGAAAAACGCTGCAAATTTATATCAAAAATTTCACATGCAAGTGTTTTTTCAAAAAAAAATCTTTTTTTTCTGCTAGAAATCGTTTGCGTTTCGAAACAAATTTACATTTACGAATATCAAACTATGCTGATATACAGACAATTAGTTGTTGGTTGAGGGTTTAATTGGGTAAGTGTTAAATAATGTTACCAATTAAATTCCTAGCCTAATTGCTGTATAGATAGCGTTTTATGCTACGCTTGGGCGTCTTCTCAAACTCGGTGGCGATGAGCTGGATTTTGCTGATTCGCTCATAGGGGGCCACAAGTTTGTTCAGTTCCATGCGGATGTTCTCCATCAGTTCAGGCAGTTGCTCGCGAGTCACGCCCAGTTGGTCCATTGCCTCGTAATCGGGATAGACGAGTGCCACCAGTTTGCCTTCACGTTCCACCACCAGACTCTCGCTCACGTAGAGCATGTTATTGAGTTTGGCCTCAATTTCTTCCGGGTAGATGTTCTGTCCGTTGCTTCCCAGCAGCATCGTCTTTAGGCGTCCGCGAATGAACACGGTGCCGTCGGCACTGAGTGTGCCCATGTCGCCGGTGTGCAGCCATCCGTCGTCGTGCAGTACCTTGTCGGTGGCCTCACTGTTGTGAAAGTAGCCGCTCATCACATTCTCGCCGCGCACGCATATCTCGCCGGGCACATTCTCCGGGTCGTCGCTCAATATTTTGCACTCCATGATGCCGGGCAGGATTCGGCCTGAGCTGTGTGGCACAAACTCGCGCCAGGGAGTGTGCGACACGAGTGGAGCGCACTCGGTCATGCCGTAGCCCACGGTAAATGGGAACTTGATTTTGTAGAGGAAGTCCTCAACCTCGGCGTTGAGCGCTGCGCCACCTACAATCACTTCTTCAAATTCGCCGCCAAACGCCTCGATGAGTCGCTTGCGTATCTGGGCATAGATGCGGTTGTCTAGATAAGGCACGGCCAGTGCCCAGCGTAGCATGCCCTGGCTGATCATGGGCACAATCATCTTGCTGTAGATTTTCTCAAGAATCAGCGGCACGCAAATCACCAGATTGGGCTTGATGTCGGCGAGCGCTTTAATTAGGATTTTGGGGGAGGGGATGCGGCCCAGCAGAGTGATGTGCGACCCCACGGCCAGCGGTGTGAGCATGTCGAAGGCACAGCCGTAGGCGTGTGCCAGCGGCAGGAACGAGAGCACGCGTGAGCCACGGTAGTGCAGTTCGGAGTTGATGCCATACACCAGGTTGCCACACAAGTTGTTGCCCGTGAGCATCACGCCCTTGCTGAATCCGGTGGTGCCACTGGTGTAGTTGATCACCATGAGAGCCTCGTTGGGTACATCGGCATAGTGGATGTCGTTGCGATAGAAGCCGCTCTTGTATTTCTCCTTGAAAGCATCTTCTAGCCCATAGAGCACTTTGCTCACGGTTTCGCCTGGCTGCTCGGCCACGAGCTGGTGCTCGTCGGTGAGCAACACGGCGCGCACGCGGTGCAACTGGTCGAAGTCGAGTGTGTCCCAGATGGCTTTGCTGGTGAAAAGCATCACGCTCTCGCTGTGGTTCACAATGTGTTGCACGTCGGTGGGGTTGAATTCCTGGAGGATGGGCACGATTACGGCTCCATAGGTGATGGTAGCCATGAACACGGTTACCCACGACGGCGTGTTTTTGCCCACCAGGGCAATGTGGTCGCCCTGCTTGATGCCACACTGCTCGAAGAGGATGTGCAGCCGAGCGATGTCGGCGGCAAACTCACCATAGGTGAGCGTCTTCTTCTCGTTATAATCACTCAGAGCCGGCAACTCCCAGTTGTCGATGAAACTCTTCTCGTAGATTTTTATCGTATTTTCTTTCAGCATATCAAAAAAGATTTTCTCAGCGTAGCTGCAAAGGTAGTGCAAAGCTGGCAAAATGCCAAATTTTTTTGTTGCCAACAAATGAGTGTACTAAATGAATTAAATATGTACGCGCGCGTGCGAGCGACAGAAAAATCACGAAAAAATCATTTTTTTTCGACTTTTCGCTTGTCAGTTCAAAAATAAGTAGTAACTTTGCACCCGCAAATGAGACAGACGTCTTATTGACTCCGTAGCTCAGTTGGTAGAGCAATTGACTCTTAATCAATGGGTCGTGGGTTCGAGTCCCACCGGGGTCACCACTAATTGCCCAGGTGGCGGAATTGGTAGACGCGCACGTTTCAGGTGCGTGTGCCGCAAGGTGTGAAGGTTCGAGTCCTTTCCTGGGCACCAATAAAAGCTGCTAGTCAATCGACTAGCAGCTTTTATTGGTATATGGTCGTATTTACCGCAGTCGCGACTGTAGGCGGGCGATGCGATCGTGGCTCTGCTGCAGGCGGGCAAAGGGTATGCGCCCGTCTTTCACTGCCTCCACGATGAGTTGCACCAGCCGTTGCGGCCTGTCGGCCTCGAAGCCGGTGCTGATGTTGTTGCCCACGCACAGCATGTCGGCTCCGGCATTGATGGCCATGACTATGGCATTTTCCACGCTATAGTTGTCAATGATGCCCTGCATATAGAGGTCGTCGGTGACCACAACACCCTCAAAGCCCAGTCGCTCTCGCAGCAGTGTGGTGAGCACGTTGTGTGACAGCGTGGCGGGCAGCTCGGGGTCCAGGTTGCGGTTCATGATGTGGGCGGTCATGATCATGTCGGCTCGCCCGTTGTCGATGAGCATCTTAAAAGGTTGCAGCTCATGCTCGTCCCATGTGCTGGTTACGTCCACGAAACCCCAGTGTGAGTCTCCGGTGGCACTGCCGTGGCCGGGAAAGTGCTTGAGTGTGCACAGCACGCCCTGGCGGTGATGCTCGTCGATGAACCAACCGGCATGGCGAGCTATGGTTGCCGGGTCGCTGGCGAAACAGCGGTGCAGTTTGCCCAGTGCCGGGCTGGCGGGGTTGTGCACGTCGACCACGGGAGCCAAGTTCACGTTCACGCCTGCCTGGCTCATCTCGGTGGCAATGCGGCGGGCATAGAATCGGGTGGAGTCTTGATTATTGAGCTGACCCAGGTGCTCGGCGCTCACGGTGGGCTGGAAACCATATTGCGGCTTGAGCCGCGCCACGCGGCCGCCTTCCTGGTCCAGGGCGATGAGCAATGGGTAGTCGGCCCACTGGCGCAACTGTCGTGTGAGCCTCATGAGTTGCTGCTTGCTGGTCACGTTGCGTGAGCCTATGGTGGCACTGCCGGTGAGGTCCACATCAAATAGGATGATGGCACCCACCTTCAAGTCGCGCACATATCGGGCCGCGTCGCTGGTGTCGCTCACCTGGTCACCGCGAAATCCCACCATGAGCATCTGCGCGGCATAGCGGCGCAGCACGGAATCGGCCGGCAGTTCACCTGCTTGAACAAACATGGCCGCAACAGCAGTCACGGCCATGAGCAAATATTGTTTCAGTTTCATTTTTTAAAGAAGTCAAAGAAGAAATAACATGCGATCCAGTCTACGCGAATTCCGCGAGCATATCCCAGCACGTTGTGGCTGGCATCGGTCACCTTTCCATCGCCCAGGTTGATGGTTCCTAGCACCTCACTGTTGCCGTTGCGCACGGTGCCATTGGTGTTGATGTATCCGATGCGAGTTCCTTGATTGTCAAAAATTTCCAGGCGGTCGATGCGGCCCAGCACGTTTCCGGCCTTGTCCTTTACCGTTCCGTCGGGCTCGAAACAGCCCTTCGACACCGAGTCGTGGCCGCGCACCATGCCGTTGGGCGAGATGCGTCCCATGGCCTCATAGTTGGCATCGCGCAGCACCTGTGCCTGTGCCCCGATGGCTGCACTCATGGCCATCACCATCGTGAGGATAAATATTTTCATCGTTTTCATTGTTTTCGCCGTTTAGTTATGGGTTAGACTATCCATGTCACAGAAGGTTTACTTGCCGCCGTAGAGCATGTTCACCACCCGGTCATATTGCGCCTTGCTGTTGAAGCCCTGGCGCTCAAGCATCAAGATTTCCTCAACCACTTTGTCGAGATAGGGGATGGACGCGTTCTTCACGTTCTTGATACCCTTTTCATACACCTTATAATAACTCAGTTTCTTCAGTGCCTTGTGGAAATTCTTGGTTGCCTCGCTGTCGACCCCCTGAGTGGTCCAGTTGAGCTTGCTGAAGGTGTTGCGCTGCTTGTCCATGAATTCGCGCATTTCCATCGTGTAACGGCCATAGTCCTTCACCAGCTCCATCTTGTTGAGCACTTCCTTGGTTTCCATCTCGTCGGCTTCGCGCAAAGCCTCTTCTACGGCCATCTTGTCGTAGGGCATGCGCAACACGTCGAGCACATCTTGGTCAAAGACCAAATTGTCGCGGTTGGCAAAGGTGAGCTGGCGGGCCTTGGTGGCTTCTTTGATATCTTTTTCGTATCCCTTCTTGATTTTCTCCAGCGCGCTGATTTGGCCTTTCACGTCCTTGACCACCTGATTCAGGCTGTCCAGGCGCTGCTTGAGCATGTCTATGCGATGTTCTACATCGGCAATACTGTCTTGTTTTTCCTCTACCACTTCCTCGTGATACTTGATGTCGTCTTCGAGCTGAGTGACGGTGTCATCATCGTCGGCCATGACATTAAAGCTGGCCAGAGAAAACAGAGCCGCAAGGCTCAGAATAGCAAATTTCTTCATTTCCTGATACAGTAAGATGATTTCTTTGCAAAATTAAGAAAAAAATCATTTGCGTGTATGTTCTCGCATTAAAATTAGAGTCATATTGGGTAAAAACCGCCATAAAAATGTCGCAAAATTCGCATGTGTAAGACTTGTAAAACAAGATTTACATATTTTAATATCCATCAACTTGTTTATGTGATAAAAATGCCGTTATTTTGCACTCGAAAAAGTTGTGCAGACGTTGTGAAACGTCGAGACAATTGCAATCCGGAGCAACTGGGCGACGGGACGATGTCCTTCGTTCGCTTAAGGCCCGAGGAGCAGATATAGTTTTCAAGTATTAGTAATTATTAGTATTGGGGGTCTTGGCATTGGATATGTCGAGACCTTGTTTTTTAGGGCACTGCTTAATTATTCGCGACCTAGCACTATGGCATTGCGACAGCATGGCCAACGCTGGCCAACTTTTTATTGATGATGTGGTTTTAGGTTGTTTTTATTGTCTTCAATTTAATATTTGCTGCTCAAAATTTTGTTCTGCGCTCAATGATTCGTAATGTTGGCCTATGGGCCGAAATTCCTCTCGCTCGGCATAAAAAATGCAAAACTTCGTTTTTCATTTTGTTCTGCGCTCGCTTATTCGTAATTTTGCAGTAGAAATTATTAAATAAAAGAAAAGGTGATGAAGAAAATTTTATTGTTGATGCTGGTGTGCTTGCTGCCGATGGCTGCATGCGCCAGCCCTGCCGACCAGAAAAAATCGTCTAAAAAGGCCAAAACCACTAAGGTGGCCAAGAAATCGACCGCTACAGCCGCCACTGCCAATGGCTCGTTTATCGTGATTTCAAAGAAAGACCTGAACTTGCGAGTCTATGGCAAGCAGGGCAAGGACACGGTGCTGCTTGCCGAGTTCCCGGCCTGCTTGAGCAAAAATAAGGGCAATAAGCAACGCAAGGGCGACATGAAGACACCCGAATCGCCCGCCGGCAAACCTTTCAAGATTACCGCAATCCAGGATGCCAGCACGTGGACACACGACTTTAAAGACGGTCGTGGCAGCATCAAGGCCTATGGCCACTGGTTTCTGCGTCTGCTCACGCCCGGCCATAGCGGCATAGGCATTCATGGCAGTACCAACAACGAGAAGACGGTTCCGGGTCGTGCCAGCGAAGGCTGCATCCGCCTGCGCGATGCCGACATTATCACACTCAAGCAGAAGTATGCCTACGTGGGCATGCCAGTCTATATCAAAGGCGAGAACGAAGGGCTGTATCCCTGGGAGAAACGCGTGAAATAATTCAGAATAGAAGCAAGACAACGTAATGGATAAGAAGATATTCGGCTTGTTCACGGTGCGCACGCTGGTGCAAGCCGCAATAGCTGTTGTGGCATTTGCCGCCATTTCGTGGGCATTTTTCTATCCCAGCGACGTGAACGGCGATGTGCTGCACCAGCACGATGTGTTACAAGGCCTGGCCAACGGTCAGGAAGGTGTGGAATATGAGCAACAGACGGGTGAAATCACCCGCTGGACCGACGCCTTGTTCGGCGGCATGCCCACGTTCCAGATACGTCCCACCTATAGCAACTCGCCCTACCTGTCGTGGGTGAGTAAGATTTATTCGCTGGGCTTTCCCTCGCCGGTGAGCTGGCTGTTTATCTTGATGCTGGGCTTCTTCTTGTTGCTGCTGGCCTTCAAGGTAAGGTGGTATTTGGCCGTGCTGGGTGCCATAGGTTATGCGTTTTCCACCTATTTTATCATTTTGATTGGTGCCGGCCACATCTGGAAGCTGCTCACGCTGGCCTACGTGCCGCCCACCATTGCCGGCATCGTGTGGTGCTACCGCGGCAAGTATCTGGGTGGTGCCGCACTGGCGGCATTGTTTGCCTCGCTGCAGTTGTTGTCTAACCATGTGCAGATGACCTATTACTTCGCCTTTGTGATCGTGGCGCTTGTCATTGCCTATCTGGTGGTGGCCATCCGCGAGAAGAAGATGGGGCAGTGGCTCATTGCCACCGGGTCGCTGATGGTGGCTGCCGTGCTGGCACTGGCGGCAAATGCTCCCAATCTGTATCTGTCGTATAAATACTCGAAAGAAACCATTCGTGGTGGACATAGCGAGCTCACCGCTCCCGCAGGAGCCGACTCGCAACCGACCGTATCGACCGATGGCGGTCTTGACAAGGACTACATCACTCAGTGGAGTTACGGCAAGGATGAGACGTTCACCCTGATGATTCCCAACGTGAAAGGTGGAGCCACCATCCGTCCCGAGCATGGTGAGAACCACATGCTCTCGCTGGCCGAAACCGCCGCTGCCCAGCGCATGGCCGAGAAGGGCGAACTGGATGGGCAGGACTACCAGGTGCTGCAGCAATTCCCGCAATACTTCGGCGACCAGCCCATGACCAACGGGCCGGTGTATGTGGGCGTCATCATTTTCGCGTTGTTCTTGTTGGGCTGTGCCGTGGTCAAGGGTCCGGTGAAATGGGGACTGGTGATTGTCACCATTTTGTCGATATTCCTCTCCTGGGGTCATAATATGATGTGGCTCACCGACCTGTTTATTGATTATTTTCCGTTGTATAACAAGTTCCGCACGCCGTCGAGCATGCTGGTTATCGCTGAGTTTACCATGCCGCTACTGGCGGTGCTTGCGTTGCAGCAATTGCTCAACGACCCCAAAGCATTCGTGCGCGACAACAAGTGGGCCATGGTGGGAGCCGGCGGTTTTTGTGCACTGGTGTGCCTGATTACCTGGATGATTCCCGGCATCTTCGGAGCCTATTCGGCCCAAGAGACCGAGCAGATAGTGGGACAGTTGCAGCAGTATCCCACGGTGGATGCCGCTATCCGCACTGTGCGTGGTGCACTGGTGAGTGCCGACGCCGTACGTTCACTGGCCTTCTTGCTCATGGCGGCCGGAGTGCTGGTGCTGTTTATCAAAGGCAAGCTCAATATGATCGTCACCGCCACGGTTGTCACCGCGCTGGTGCTCATCGACCTGTTTGCGGTCAACAAGCGCTATGTCAACCAGGACACATTTGTGCCTAAGGTGGAGTCGCAAGCGTTCACTCCGCGTCCTGTGGATGAGCAAATCATGAAAGATACCACGCACTATCGCGTGCTGGATTTGCAGCACTTCAGCGAGGCCATGCCCAGTTATTTCCACAAGACGGTGGGCGGTTATCATGCAGCCAAGCTCACCCGCTACAACGACCTGCTTGAACGTCAAATTGTCAAGAACAATGTGCAGGTGCTGAACATGCTCAATACCAAGTATATCATTGTCAACGACACGCAGGTGCAGCAGAATCCCGACGCGCTGGGCAATGCCTGGTGGGTCGATTCAATCGCCTATGTGGAAAATGCCGACCAGGAGATGGCCTTCCTCGACAGCATCGATGCCCGTCGGGTGGCTGTGGCCGACAAGCAGTTTGCCCAGACGCTTGGACAGGCGCGCGCTCATCAGCCGGGCGACACTATCGTGCTCACACAGTATAAGCCTAATCAGCTCACTTTTAAGTCGCATAGCGCTCAAGGCGGACTGGCAGTGTTCAGCGAGATTTATTTCCCCTGGGGCTGGCGTGCCACGGTCGACGGAAAAGAAGCCTCACTGGGTCGCGTCAATTATGTGTTGCGTGCCATGCAGGTGCCGGCCGGCGACCACACCATCGTGATGACTTTTGACCCGCAAGAGGTGCACCAGACCGAGACGGCTGCCACCACCGCCACCATACTCATCTTCCTGGCATTGCTGGCTGCACTCAACCTGGCTGCCTTCAGGGCAATGAAGAAAAAGGACTAAGTGTTTTTGACAAATGGGGTAGTACGCCGATATAGAACAGCACTGAGCCGGCACCATCGCAGTGCCGGCTTTGGCATTCACTCGCCACACGCGTTCAAATTTGTGACGCAAGTGTTGCGAGGCCGCTTGCCCTATTATGCCTACGAGGACATTGCCATGCTGCGGCGTGCGGTAATCAACGCCACTCGCAGCCGCTGGCCCCATCCTCGCATCATCTCGGAGAAAAATGCCAAGTTGCTTTTCCGAGTGGTGAACCACTTCAATCCGCAGTGCATCATGCAGGTGGGCACATGTTATGGGGTGTCGTGCGCGTGCATGCTGGCTGTGTCCAGCACCAGCCGCGTCGTTCTGTGCGAACCCGAACTCGACCGCTTCACCGCCACTCGCGAGGTGTTGGCATTGCTGGGCGACCGGGTGGAGTGTCACGATGCGGTGGCGGCTACGATTGCCGCCTATCGGGAGCAAGTGGGTGCCGAACTTCCATTTATCTTGGTCAACGACATCACGACGCAACAAGAAGCCGAAGCACTCTCGCTCTATGTGAAAGAGTTGCTCGCAGGCTGCTGCGTGGTGATGATGCGCAATCTGTCACGCAACAAGTTGCTGAACCAGTTGTGGGAAGAGTGGCGCAGTTATGCCCCGCACGGGCAGACGTTCACCAACGAGAAGCTGGCCGTCATAGTGGCCTCGCCCAAGCTGCAGCGTGAAGATTTTTTCCTATGGTTTTAATCAATCGAAGACAATGAAACAATTACGACTCTTATTGCTTGCATTGCTGTGGTGCACCCTCACGGCTGTGGCTCAAGTGGGCGACATCGCCCGTTCCACACCGGCCGAGCAAGGCGTGCAGCCAGAGGCTGTGCTCGATTTTCTGCGCGCACTGAATGAGGTGCCCGAGACCGAAATTCATCACGTCATGGTAGCGCGTCACGGCAAAGTGATAGCCGAGATGCACATGGCACCATTTGCGGCCCAAGACGGCCACACGCTCTATAGCGAGAGCAAGACATTCACCTCGATGGCGGTGGGCATCGCCGTAGGTGAGAACCGCTTGCGCCTCACCGACCGTGTGGCGGCGTTCTTCCCCGACAAGTTGCCCGACACCATATCGGCCCATCTGGCGAGCATGACGGTGCGCGACCTGCTGCTCATGGCCAGCGGCATCAAGCCCGACTGGGACATGCGCAATGTGCAGAGCGACTGGTTGAAGACCTGGCTGGCCAAACCGGTGAGTGTGGAGCCCGGCAAAAAGTTTCAGTACGATTCCATGTGCACGTTCCTGCTATCGGCCATCGTGCAACGCGTCACGGGCAAAACCTTGCTCGATTATCTGAATGAAAAGCTTTTCGGTCCCATGCACATCACCGAAGTCGACTGGGAAACCAGTGCCGACGGCATCAACACCGGTGGCTGGGGACTGCGTCTGCAAGCCGAGTCGCAACTCAAACTGGGCTTGCTCATGCTGGCGCGTGGGCAGTGGAATGGTGAGCAACTCGTGCCCGCGCAGTGGATTGACGAGGGCATCAAGCCGCTCATTCATTACGATGGCTACAAGCCTACCGATGCCCCCACCGACGGCAACCAGGGCTATGGCTACCAGATTTGGAACTGCAAGTGGCCAGGCGCTTTCCGTGCCGATGGAGCCTTTGGGCAGTTTATCGTGTGTGTGCCGCAGGCCGATCTGGTGGTAGTTATCAACGAGATGACCTACAAGGGGCACGATGTGCTGGCGTGCATCTGGGACCATCTCATGCCCGGTGTGAAAAATGGGCCGCTGAAAGCCGACAATAAAGTGCAGACCCAACTGGACCTGATGACGCGCACGGCATCGCTGCAGCCCAAAGGACAGAGCACCACTGGAAATGTGAAATTACCCATGACGATGACGCTGGAGAAAAACCGACATGGCATCACGTCAATAACCCTGAGCGATGATAAAAAAGTGGTCATCACCTATGAAAATGCGCCAACCGAGACCCTGCTGTGTGGTGACCGGACGATGAGGCGTGTGCGCAACAACAGCCCGCGATGGGCACGCACGGCCTTGCGGGGTGTGCCGCCTTATTCGGTGGGGGCGTTGAATCGTCAGCAAGGGTTGAAGCACAATTTTGAGGCGGCAGCGATGTTGGGCTGGGATAGCCCTAGCCAAGCCGTGCTCGATGTGTATTACGTGAATTGGATAAGCGCTACCACTTTCACCTTCGATTTCAATAACCACACAGTCATTATGTGCGACAGTTTCGACAAAAACAACCCCGAAACCGTTAGTTATTTTACTGCTATAGAACCTGATAAATAGACGGCTGTATCGTGTGTGAGCAGAAGTGATGTTTTTTGACTGATTTTCTTTAGCGTTTTTCTTATGCCGGAGATTCTAGACCTGGAAAGAATCAAGCAGCGTTATTTGGCCTATCTGAAAGTGGAGAGGGGGCTTTCTGTCAACACGGCCAGCGCCTATAGCGACGATGTGGATAAACTCACGCGTTACCTGGCCGATGCCGGTGTGGCCGTGGAGCGTGTCACGCACGACGACCTGGAGCGGTTTGTGTGCACGCTGCGCGATCTGGGCATCGGTGTGCGCTCACAAGCACGCATCATCAGCGGCGTGAAGAGTTTCTACCGGTTCCTGAAGCTGGAAGGCTACGTCGACAAGAACCCCACACGGCTGCTGGTGGCACCGCACATGGGTCGCCACCTGCCCGATGTGCTCACTGTGGAAGAAATCGACCGCATGATCGACTGCATAGACATGAGCAAGCCCGAAGGGCAGCGAAATCGTGCCATCATCGAGACCCTCTATGGATGTGGCTTGCGGGTGAGCGAACTGGTGGGGCTGAGAATGTCGCAAATCTATGTCGAAGAAGAATATATCGTGGTGCAGGGCAAGGGCGACAAGCAGCGGGCTGTGCCCATCTCGCCCGTGGCATTGCAGCAGATAGACCTCTACTTGCGGCAGACGCGCTCCACGCAAGTGGTGCGCCGTGGCAGTGAGGACATTCTGTTTCTCAATCGTCGTGGTGGGCAGATGAGTCGCGTGATGGTGTTTTATATCGTGAAAGAACTGTGCGAACTGGCCGGCATCCGCAAGACTGTGAGTCCGCACACACTGCGTCATTCCTTTGCCACGCACTTGCTCGAAGGCGGAGCCAACCTGCGCGCCATTCAGCAGATGCTGGGCCATGAAAGCATATCCACGACCGAAATCTATGTGCACATCGACCGCAGCCTGCTCCGCGACGAAATCCTCCGGCACCATCCCCGCAACAAGTAGGTGACCTTACCGTCACGCAACTTATCGCCTATAGTTGGTTATATATTTAATATTGTGAGGGGGGGTCGCCGCTGGCGACAATATACCCCCCTTGACACTTATTCCTCTCGCTATCGCTCGCTCAACAAGTGTCAAAGGGGGTTGCTCAAAGGTCAGCCTTCGGCTGAAATTCGTCTCGTGAAAAGTAAGCCCTACATTTTGTTTTTTGCTATTATATTGAATATCAGTAGATAACAAAATGTTTCAAAACTTTAATCGGACGTTAATTTGATAATAGAGATTTTATCTCACGATGAGTTTCTTGCTGTCCACGATGACGATGCCACGATAGTCAGGGCCAACGGGTTGTCCCATCAGGTTGTAGCGTTGACCGCTGCCAGGCACGTTGGCCCCCATGTCGGTGATGGCGGTGGGCTGGTTTATGGCAAATGTCGCGTTGATATTGATGTCGGCATCGGGCATGACGAAGGTGTAGGTGTTGTCGTTCACCTTGGTGGTCTCGATGTTTTCAACTCCCGTGAGGCGCATGCTGCTTGGGGCACTTGACTTATCGACGGTAGTGACGGTCAACTCGCTCAGTATATAGCCCTCGGCAGGCATGACAGTGAGGGTGATCGTCTCGCCGGCATTGGCTCTGTTGGGCGAGGCAGTGACGGTGCCGTTCTCCACCTGCGAGACGTTAATCACGTGGGCTGCAGCCTCAAATTCTGCGTTGATGGTGACGTCGGTGCCCGGCATTGTAAAGGTGTAGAGGCCGTCGGTGTTAAGTGTGGGAGTGATAGTGCTCTGTCCGGTGCCGTCGCCGGTGGGATGGGTGACGATAAGTCTCTTCAGCCTATGGTGTCTGCTAAAAAAGTTTTAGCGGATACCAATAATTTATAATCCTGCCGCTGTTGAATCGGTGGATTTGTACCAGGCAATAGCAACGACATAAGCGCAAACCATCGACAGATTCACTAAAAGCCTATAGCCTTTAGGGATGGGTGCCGGTTATCCGGTGCAGGCCTTGAGCATGAAAATGGCTATAGACGCAATTAGGAACCATGTGAGGCAACCGCTGCAAGTGAACGAGTAGGTCTTGTTGTCGCTGTCGTTTTTTGCCTCTGATGGCTGGTAGTTTGAGCCCACCGACTCGCTGTTGGGCGTGGGTTGGAATGGGCTGGGCATGCCCGTGTTGTGTGGAATGAGAATTTGCCGTGGTCCGCCGTGGTTGTATGGCCCCACGATGCCGGCCTGTTCGAGCTGGCCGATGAGTGCTTGTGCGCGTTCGAGAGTGATTCCTAACCTGTCGCGCAGCATCATGGGGGTGATGGCGTTGCATTGTCCCAAGAAACGTACGGCCTCGCCGAAAAGCGGGTCGATGGCAGCCGGTTGAACTGTGGGTGTTGCTGCCGGAATCGTTTCGCCGGTGAGTGGAGGTGGCAAGATTTCCACTTCTTCGGCGGAATCGGGTTTGGGCTGCTCAAGTTGAAGTGACCCATCTTTGAGTGGCACGTAGGCGTAGTCGCCCACGATTTGCAGGCGTGTGAGGCATTGCGGACACACGATAAAGTATTCCGACGCAATGAGCGACTCGGTGCTCACCTCGATGCTTTTTCCGCATTTAGGGCAGGTGTATTTCATGATGTTTTCTTGGTTTCACGTTCAATCATAGTGGTGGCATATGATTGCAGAATGCAACCTGCCAGCAGGAATGCAATCCAGTCGGTGCGGCCCGTCCCCCAGAAAATCATGGCAGCCGAGGCGCAGTAGAGCACGGCACTCACGGTGTTGATGCGATACAGGCGCTTGACGCGCAGGTTGTTGCCGTCATATCGGGTGAAAAGGCGTGCCACAAGCACGGCGACGGCCCCGGCGGCGTAGGCCCACCGCATCCACTCGTGCATGATGTTAAATAGCGGGAGCACCGCCATGACCAGCATCACCATCAATCCAGCAATCTGAATCCAGTCGAGAAGTTTTTTCATTTGAACAATGGGATTAGGGTATTTCGGTGATATACACTTCCTCGTTCACGCGCTTCATGCCATATTGCTCGCGTGCTATTTTTTCGAGAGTCTCGCGGTCGGTGTTCAACTCTTGCACTTTGGCTTCGTAGATGCGTGTGGAGTCTTTGTTGGCTTGAATCTGCGCTTTGAGTTCTTTGATTTGGTCGTTATATTCCAGTTTGCGCATGCAACTGTTGTCACCGAAGAAAATCAGCGAGCAGATGAAGGCCACGAAAATGAGTTTAGGCACAGTGACCAGGCTGGCAAACCATTTGTTTTTTCTGAAATTCCAATTCATATCTTAGCTATGAGTTACGAGCTACGAGCTACAAGTGGGTAGCAGCGTGCTGTGAGTTGTTTGTTTTTAAGCTACGTGTTACAAGCTACAAGTGGGTGGCAGCGCGCTGCATCCTCACTTGAGCAGGTTGGGCCGCAGGCGGCGCGTGCGTTCCAGAGCCTGTTCCATCTGCCACTCGTCGATGCGTGCCTGGTGCCCGCTGAGCAATACGTCGGGAACGCGCCATCCGTTGAACTCGGCCGGACGTGTGTAGATGGGAGCCTCGAGCAGCCCGTCCTGGAACGAGTCGCTCAATGCGCTCTGCTCGTCGCCGATGGCACCGGGAATGAGCCTGACCACGGCATCGGCAATAACGGCTGCAGGGAGCTCACCGCCGGTGAGCACGTAGTCGCCTATGGAAATCTCACGGGTGATGAGGTGCTCGCGAATGCGGTAATCCACCCCTTTGTAGTGTCCGCACAAAATCATCAGGCTCTCGCACAACGACAACTCGTTGGCCATGGGTTGCGACAGCATTTCGCCATCGGGCGAGGTGAAAATGATTTCGTCGTAGTGGCGTTCACTCTTGAGGTGCTCCATGCAACGGAACACGGGTTCAATCTGCATCACCATGCCAGCATCGCCGCCGAAGGGGTAGTCGTCTACCTTGCGGTGCTTGTTGAGCGTCCAGTCGCGCAGGTTGTGGATGTGGATTTCCACCAGTCCTTTGTCCTGGGCGCGTTGCACGATGGAGCAGTGCAGTGGCGACTCCAGGGCTTCGGGCATCACGGTGAGTATGTCAATTCTCATAAGATTTTTTTAAGTTACAAGTTACGAGCTACAAGTGTGGCTGCGTTTGGTGGGTGTTTTAAGCTACTGGTTATCGCTTAACTTTTTCTTGAGGCGCACGAGCTCTATGCGGCCTGCAGTTTTCTTGGTCACGGTGATTTCAAAGTTGTCGATGGTGACCGTTTCGCCCTCGGCCGGCAGCGCCTCGTGGTTAAAGAGCAGGTATCCGGCAATGGTCTGGTAGTCGTCGGTTTCCGGCAGATCCAGGTGAAACCGCTCGTTGATTTCCTCTATTTCCATGCGTCCGCTCAGTTCATAGGTGTTTTCGTCAACCTGTCGGGCCGTGAGCTGGTTGCGGTCGTGCTCGTCTTCGATTTCGCCGAAGATTTCCTCTACCAGGTCTTCCAGCGTAACCATTCCGCTGGTTCCGCCGAACTCGTCGAGCACGATGGCCATGGAGCGTTTTTTCTCTAGCAGGCTTGTCATCATTTTGCGTGCCAGTTGTGTCTCGGGAGCAAAGAGCACGGGCTTGATGCGAGTTTTCCAGTCGACATCGGTCACAAAGAGTTCGCTCACCTGTATGAAGCCAATCACGTTGTCAATCTCCTCGCGATAAACCACAATCTTAGACAGTCCCGACTGGGTGAAAAGCCTCACCAGTTCGTCGCGTGTGGTGTCGCTGACATCCACGGCCACCATCTCGTTGCGCGGTACCATGCAGTCGCGCAGGCGTGTGTCGCTGAAATCGAGAGCATTCTCGAAAATGCGCACTTCGCGTTCCACCTCGCGGTGCTCGTCGTTGTGTCCGGCAATGGTGTCTTGCAGGTAGGCATCGAGTTCGTCGACGGTGAGCACGCCATGGCGCTCAGTGTTCACTTTCACACCGCATAGGCGCATGAGAGAAGCCGAAAGCCACTCGGTGAATAGCGAGATGGGGTAGAGCAGGCAATAGACAGTGAACAGCGGTAGTGAGAAAGAGCGCAGCGAGTAGTTGGGGTTGATGCGGAACACGGCCTTGGGCAGGAACTCGGCCGTGATGAGCACGATGATGGTGGATATGAGCGTCTGCAGCGTGAGGATGATGACCTCGTTGTGGCCGAAGACGGCTTCCAGCGGTTTTTGCAGCAGCATGGCCATGGCTATGCTGTAGACCACGTTCACGATGTTGTTGCCGATGAGCAATGTGGAGATGAACATCTCGCGGTGGCTGAAAAAGACGTTCATGATGCGGTTGACGAGTCCGCCTCGTGCGATGTCGATTTCGGCTCTCACCTTATTGCTTGACACAAAAGCAATCTCCATGCCGGAGAAGAATCCCGACAAGAGGATGGAGATGATGACTATGAGCAGCGGATATTCCATGTTTTTGTGTTGTTATTGCGTGTTATTTACTGCCGAAAACGGCTTTCATCGACAGGGAAGATGGCTTCCACTTTGTGCAGCGTGTAGGTAGTGAAGTTCTCGTTGCTCTCATATCCATATCCCTCGATGACGCGCCCTTGCTTCTCGATGTGGATGAATGCCTTGCTATAGAGTTTGTGCTCGTTCTGGTTCCAGAAGAGTTGGTCGGTGAGAATCACGTCTTTCTGAGAGTTGGTGATTTTCACATGGCCGTTCAGGTCCCAGAGTTGAGCCAGCTCATTGTAGTAGGCCGAGTCGCACTCGATGGCGGTAATCACCTCGTAGGCCGAGTCGAGTTCTTCGGCTTTCACACCCTGTGGAAAAATCCAGTGTGGAGTCTTGGCGAATTCATACATGAGCCACACGGGTGTGGTGATGCGGTAGCGGGTGCGTCCGTCGTCGCTGATCACTGTCTGCACGTCGTGCGAGGTCATGGTGGGCACCCGCTCGGGGTCGGTGGCGTGCTGCACGATGTTGTTCACCTCGTCTTTGCATGCCGGCAAGATCAAAGCAAGCAAAACTATGTAGACCAGTCGTTTCATTGATTAAGCTACGGGTTGCGAGCTGCGAGTGTTGACAAGTTAAGTCTTAGCGAATCTTGTTTTTCCAGAACCACAATTCGTTGAAATTCACGCTCAATGTGATGTTCAGGTAGTCTTCCTTGACCATCACCACCGGCGATGAGGTGCGGTGTTGCCATTCCACACCCAGGTTCACCGTTGTCTTTCCATTGGGTACGGGGAATCCTACGCCCAGTGCGGCACCATAGTCGCGCACGTTGTTGCCGCCCACGTTCTGGTAGTCGTGATTGTAGAAAGCTCCCACACGGAAAGCCATAGCTCCCACGTAGCTGCCACGCCGGTTGGGGGTGAATTGCAGTCCTGCCGCCACTTTCCAGCGATTGTTGAAGGTGTTGATAGCAGATTCAAAACCTTGCAGAGGTTCGTATTTGGCGTTCTTCCAGTTCTGGTAGGTGAAATCCACCTCGGTGAGCCATCGGTGATCGTGGTCGTAACTGATGCCGGCCCCCAGGGTGTGAGGCTGCTCATATTTGCCCTTCATGGAGGTGTAGCCGACGGTGTCGGTCTTGGTGTCCTGGCTGTCATATTTCACGCCCCAGGAATGGCCATGAAACGACTTGCGTGGACTGTAGGTGACACCCAGCACCACGCGGTCGGTCTTGCCCAGGTTGAAGGCGTACTGCACGCCAGCGGTGACATTCCAGTCGCGCACCTGCATTACGCGCCGGTAGAACGATGTGGATTCGTTGCTCAGCTGCGTTTCGTTGGTAGTGGTGCCGAACAGATAGGCCACGTTGGCGCCAATGCTCAAGCCTTTGAATGGCTCCCATCCGGCTCCCAGGTAGAGTTGTGTCATGCCGCCCGACCCGGTGCGTGTCTCAGTACCACCTTCGGTGGTGCCGGAGTATTTATAGCCCACACTAGAGTAGGGCACGAGTCCGAACGAGCCGCCCAGGTGCTTGGTGATGCGGAATTGTGAACTGATGTAATCCAGCCCACCGCCGAAGTTGTAACCGTTGGCAGGTTTGGGATTGTCCTCGTGAAGCCATGCGTTGTTCAATTCCACACCTACGTCCCACAGAAATGTGAGTGAGTCCACCTGTGAGTAGGAGGCGGGGTTCATCGTGTTGATGATGCGCCCATTCTGCATGGCGTATCCCACACCGCCCATCTGGCGCTGAATGCCCGAGGCGTTGTCGTTGAGCAGTCCGTAACCCGCTTTCGAGTAGGGGCTGGTGGCGTTTTGCGCAGTTGCCGCCAGCATGGTGATAGTGGCGGCCAGTAGTGCCAGTTTTTTCATTTTATTTCGTTGAAAATCTTAAAGTTCGTTATACATAATAATTGTGTTCATTCCACGCAGCAGCAAGTCATCGACCACGTCGACGCTGTCGGTGACTAGGTGTTGTGCCAGCAGTTGTGCATCGCCACCGGTGAGCATCACTTTGAGTTGTCCCAGTGTACCCTTTAGTTGGGCGGCCATAAGGTCGATTTGAGCTGCAGCTCCCAGCACGGCACCACTGCGCAGTGCGGTGGTGGTGTCGTAGGCTACCAGCGGCACGTCGCCGTCGAGTTCCACGAGAGGCAATCGGCTGGTGTGCTCGTGCATGGCCTGCAGGCGCATGGTGACACCCGGAGCAATGTTGCCTCCAAGCAGCGAACCGCTGGCCAGGACCACATCTAGGGTGATGCACGTGCCGGCATCCACTACCAGCAGGTTGCAGCCGGGATATTCGGCCCAAGCCCCCACAGCCGTAGCCATGCGGTCGCGTCCCAGGGTGCTTGGCGTACGGTAGGCGATGTCAAGAGGCATGGGGGTGGTGTGATCCAGTTCCTGCAACTTGCATGGGAGCTCACCACCCAAGACCTCGGTCACCTGTGCCGAGCCATGCGATGTGCTGGCCATCAGGGCTGCTTGTGGACGAGCCCGACGAGCCATAGCCACGAGTGGTGTCAAATCGTCATAATCGGTCACCACGCTGGCTACCAGCTTTTCGCCTTCAAACACAGCGGCTTTTATCCGTGTGTTTCCGCAGTCTATGCACAGATGTCTAGTCATCAACTTGCAAAGTTACTAATTAATTATGAATTAAGAATGATGAATTAAGAATTATTTGACTTGGTCATCTTTTGCAGTCATCTTTTGCGGTCATCATTGCGACAGGTAATCTTGGACGGCTCATTGGCGGGGCGGTGATGGTGCGGTAGTGCGTTAAAACTTGCGTAGAGGCGAATGTGCCGGGCCTTCAATAGGCCTTATAATTCTCTTCCGTATTAAATAATTCATCATTCTTAATTCATAATTCATAATTAATTCGTACTTTTGTCGATTAATTAGGAATGAAATCGTCTTTTGTTATGAAACTGAAGAACTTGATAGTGAGCGTGGGGCTTGCGCTGCCGCTGACGGCAGTGGGGCAGCCCGCAGTGATGAACAGTGATGCACAGGGCTATCTGGAGCGTGGCAGGGCCATGTATGAGGCTCACAACTATGTGGGTGCCATCGACCAACTCTCGCACATGAAAGAGTTGCCAGCAACGGCCGACCAGGAGGAACAAGCCGACCTGCTGATTGCCTTGAGCCGTTTTGAACGTGGCGAAGCCGAGAGCCTGGACGCCTTGTTGGCGTTTTTGGAGGACTATCCCACGTCGCTCCGCTCGCAGCAGGCACAGATGAAGATAGGCGACTATTACTTCTATCGTGGCCTGTGGGAGGATGCCATGCTCAGCTACTCGCTGGTGCAGCCGTCGGCGCAGGATCTGGATGCCAACGAGAACCTGCTCTACCGCAAGGCCTACTGTAACCTGCGGCTGGGCAACTACGACCAGGCCGAGGGGCAGTATAGCCGTCTGTCGCAGACCAAACGTTATGGCGATGCCAGCGTGTTCTATAAAGCCTATATCGAATATGCCAACGGCGAGCACGATCGCGCGCTGGACCGTTTCCAGCACATCGACCCCACGACCGAACTGGGCTATCAGGCTCAATATTACATCACGCAAATCAAGTATCACCGCCAGCAATATGCCGATGTGATTGCCGCAGGCAACCAGTTGCTCTCGGAAGATAACAACGACTATTTCACAGCCGAGCTCAATCGCATGGTGGGCGAGAGCTATTACCATCAAGGTAACTACCAGAAGGCCCGCACCTATCTGCAGCGCTACTTCGACAATCCCGAGGGCGACATCTATCGCACCGCGGCCTACACCATGGGTGTGCTCGACTATCGCGACGGCAATTACAAACGCACTGCCGAGGAAATGACGCTGGCCACCGACCAGCAAGACGCCCTCTCACAGAGCGCATGGCTGTACCTGGGACAATGCCGCCTGAAACTGGGCGACCAAGCCGGTGCCGCGCGGGCCTTCGAGCAATCGGCACAGATGAACTTCGACCGCACCGTGCGCGAAACGGCCTTCTACAACTATGCCGTGACTCAGCACCTGGGCGAGAAGATTCCCTTTGGCCGCAGCATAGACATGTTTGAGCAGTTCCTCAACGATTATCCTAAGTCGCAATATAAAGATAAAGTGGAAGGTTACTTGGTGGATGCCTACAGCACCACTAATGACTATGAGCGTGCCCTGGCAAGCATCAATCGCATCAAAAGTCCGGGCAAGAAGGTGCAACGCGCCAAGCAAGGCGTGCTCTATAACCTGGGCGTGCAGTCGCTGAGCAATGGTAAGACCTCTGCCGCCATCGACTATCTAAAGCAAGCCGTGGCCCTGGGTAACCAGGATGCTACCGTGCTCAACGAGAGTCGCTTGTGGTTGGCCGAGGCGCAATACCGCGCCGGAAACTACAAGGAGGCTTCCAGTAACCAGATGAGTTATGTCAACGCCACCGGCAAGAGCGACCAGAACTATGGCCTTGCACAATATAATCTGGGCTACTCGCTGCTGCAACAGAAGCGCTACACCGAGGCCAAGAAAGCTTTCCAGAATGCCTTGAACAGCGGCCAACTCACTGCCGAGTTGCGTGCCGATGCCCATAACCGCGTGGGCGACACCCAATATTACACCCAAGACTATAGCGGTGCCCAGGCCAGTTACGACCGCGCCATGAGCGAGGACAAGAGTGCACCGCAAGACTATTCCATGTTTCAGAAGGGTGTGATGATGGGGCTGAACAAGCAATATGCCCAGCAAGTGGCGCAGATGGATGCCTTGCTCAAAGCCTATCCCAAGAGCCAATATGCCCCGCAGGCCCTGCTTGAAAAAGCTGCCGCGCAGCTCGCGCAGGGAAGCGGCACCGAGGCCATCGCCACCTATAACACCCTGCTCAAGGCCTATCCCAAGAGTGTGGAAGCTCGCAAGGGGCTGCTGCACATGGCCGTGGTGGAGAAAAACATGAATAACGACGCGGCCGCCATCGAGGCTTATAAAAAGGTCATCAAGAATTACCCGTCGAGCGAAGAGGCCCAAGCGGCTGCCGAAGACCTGAAACTTATCTATGCCGACCGTGGCGAACTGGCACAACTTGACAAGTTCCTCAACTCCGTGCCCAACGGACCGCGGCTGGACGTGAGCGAGGTGGATCGCCTCAACTTTGAGGTGGCCGAGAAACAGGCCATCGCCAGCAAGCCCAGCATCGAGAAAATGAAGGAGTATTTGGCCAAGAATCCCAATGGGGCTTATGCCGCCAAGGCTAAATATTACATAGCCCGTCACCACTATAATGCCGGCCAATTTGCCGAGGCGCTGAAGGGACTGGACGAGGCACTGAAAGGCAATGGCGACGCCAGCTTTGCCGAGGATGCCATGGCCATGCGTGCCGACATCCTCATGCGCCAGGGCAAGACGGCCGATGCGCTGGCCGCTTACAAGACGCTGGCCGAGCAATCGTCGAGCGATGACAACCGCACCGTGGCCGAGCTGGGAGCGTTGCGTGCCGCGCAGGCACTGGGCCGCTGGGCCGACGTGAAAGCTACCGCTGCTGCACTGCTCACTCGCGGTGGACTCAATGCTGCCGAGGAACGTGAAGCCACCTTGGCGCGTGCGCTTGCAGCCGCCAAGACCGGCGACAGCAAGACGGCCGAAGCCGACCTGAAGAAACTGGCCGCCGACCCCATGACCGAGCAGGGTGCGCGGGCTGCCGTGGAGCTGGCCACGTTGCAATATGAGGCCGGCAGTTACAAAACCGCCGAGAAGACGCTCAACGCGCTCATCGATGCCGGAACACCTCACCAGTATTGGCTGGCGCGCGGATTCCTAGTGCTGAGCGACGTTTTTGTCAAGCAAGGCCGCAAAGGCGATGCACGCGACTACTTGCAGAGCCTCAAGAATAATTATCCGGGTAAGGAAAAAGATATCACCGACGGTATCAATTCGCGACTCAAAACGTTGAAATAAGATGCCGGGTTGTGTCTTCCCATTCATTTCCGATTACCCTATTCACACAAATACAAAACATTTTACAATGAAAATGAAAAAATATATCAGTTTGGTGCTGCTGGCGGCTGTGTCCACCGTGGCCGTCGCGCAACAGACCACCACGCCTCAGAACCAAAAAGAGCTGAACAAGGAAATCACTCTGGAAAAGGACTTTGTGCCCGAGGTGAAAAAGGCCGTGAAGAAAAACACCCTTCCTGCTGTGAAAAAAGTGACACCACCGGCAAAGACCGCGGTGAACTACAGCGACTGGGCCAACCCCATCGATGTGCCTACAAGCATCCCCACGATGATGCCCTATGGCTATCGCACGGCGCATAACTTCAGCAACAAGCGTGGCTATCTGGCAGTGGGTGGGGGCTTGGCCGCCAACTTTGCGGGTAGTGCAGGCTACCGCATCCTCGACAAGGAAAACACCACCCTGGGTGTGTGGCTGCAGCATAACAGCACCTGGGCCGGCAAGAACTCGTCGTTGCTCTTGCCCGAGCAAGGCGAGCGGTTGAAACAGAAGTTCAACGATAATGTGGTGGGGGTGGACCTGATGCACCGCCTCAAGTATGGCACGCTCACGATGAATGCCCGCGGCCACTTCGACAGTTTCAACTACTATGGTGGCATAGACAAGCTATGGGACGAAGCCAACAAGCAGACGTTTACCGAGTTTAGCATCAAGGGCGGCTGGGATGCCGTAGCCGTGCTGGCTAACGACCACGAGCTGGACTACAACGCGGGGCTGGCGTTCAATCACGCGGGCTACGACGAGCCGTTGAACGATGACTTTATTAAGGGCATCAAGCCGGCCAAGGAAAATGTGCTCAACATCACTGCCGGTGCCGAGTATGGTATCAACGACAATCTGGGAGTCGGCCTGCAGCTCGATGCCGACTATGTGAGCACCTCACTGACGACCGAAGATATCATCGATACAAATCGCAACTATTTCCTGCTCACCCTGCAGCCTTATATCACCTGGGAAAACTCGATACTCAGTGCCCACGCTGGTGCCGACATCCTGCTGGGCAAGCCGCAATTCTATGACTTCAACAACAGGCATGATGATGCCGTCAGTAACGGAAAATTCCACATCTCGCCCAACGTCCAGCTTAATTTCAAGTTTGCCCCCGGTGCTGCCTTCTATGTGGACATCACCGGCGGCAAGACGCTCAACACGCTCTCGAGCATGGCTGCGGCTAACCGCTATAGCAGTCCTTCGATGTTCTATTACAACACGTTCTCACCCTTCGACGGTGAGGCCGGTTTCAAAATAGGCCCCTTTGCCGGTTTCAGCATGAAAGTTTACGGTGGCTACGGTATCTTCAAGGGTGACCTTAATGCGCAGTTGTTGCCGACGGCTCCCTACGGAATTGCCGATGACAAGCCCGTGTTGCCCTATTCGCTGGCCACCAACTACATCCCCTTGAAAGCGCGGGGCATGCGGATAGGTGCTGAGGTAAACTATAAATATCGCTCGCTGGTCGAGGCTCATGCCGATATTGTTTACGCCCCTGCCGACGATAAAGTGAACTACGACGGCTGGACCAAGGGTTATCCTCTCGATGGACTGGATGGATCTTCCTTGATTTCCAATATCGACCTGAAGTTCACGCCCATCCGCCAACTGGCGTTCAACGTGGGGCTGCAACTGCGCACGGGACGCTCGCAAGTGCAGCGTGAGTATGTCATGGACGAAATGGGCACCAAGGTGCACATGTTGATCGACACATGGTACGACATGGACGATGTCATTGACCTCCATGCCGGTGCCAGCTGGCGCTTTGACAAGGTGGTGACCTTGTGGGTGAAAGGCAGCAACCTGCTCAACCGCAAGTGGGATGTGCTGCCGGGCATGGGAGCGCAGAAATTCAACGTGATGGGCGGTGTTTCGCTGGTGTTTTAAGTAAAGAGAAAAAGAAAAGTAATGGAACAGAAAAGAGTGTGGCTTTGCCTGGCTCACATGAGCGGCAATGAGATGAAATTTATTCAAGAGGCTTTCGACACCAACTGGGTGGTGCCTCTGGGGCCTAATGTGAACGGCTTTGAGGCCGACCTGGAAGCCATGGTGGGTCATGGCAAGCGTGTGGTGGCCCTGTCGAGTGGCACGGCTGCCATCCATCTGGCACTGGTGCACCTGGGTGTGAAAGCGGGCGACGAGGTCATCTGCCAGTCGATGACGTTCAGTGCCAGTGCCAACCCCATCGTGTACCAGGGGGCGACACCGGTGTTTGTGGACAGCGAGCGCGACACGTGGAACATGGATCCTAATCTGCTCGAAGAGGCCATCCGCGATCGCATCGCACGCACGGGGCGCAAGCCTGCCGCCATCATTCCGGTGTATCTCTACGGAATGCCGGCCTACATCGACGACATCATGGACATCGCCCGCCGCTACGAGATTCCTGTCGTCGAAGACTCGGCCGAAGGCTTCGGGTCGTGCTATCGTGGCCAGGTGGTGGGCACCTTTGGCGACTATGGCATCATGAGTTTCAATGGCAACAAGATGATTACCACCAGCGGCGGTGGCGCGCTCATCTGCGCCAGCGATGAGGTGAAACGCCGCGTGATGTTCTACGCCACGCAATCGCGCGAACCGGTACCCTATTATTTGCACAAGGAGATAGGCTACAACTACCGCATGAGCAACATCTGCGCCGGCATCGGCCGCGGGCAGATGACCATCCTCGATGAGCACCTGGCATGGCACCGCCATCTGTGTGATGTGTACGAGCGTGGGCTGCAGGGACTGGACGGCATCACCGTGCACGTGAATCCCGACGACCGTTTCGACTCCAACTACTGGCTCAACACCATTCTGGTCGATCCCGAGCGCACGGGCGGTGTGGATTACGAGCAACTGCGCGTGGCGCTGGATGCCGCCGGCATTGAGAGCCGTCCGCTGTGGAAACCCATGCACACGCAACCCGTGTTCAGCGGTGCGCCGGCCTATGTAAACGGTGTGAGCGAGCATCTCTTTGCGCAAGGGTTGTGCTTGCCTAGCGGCCCCTATGTCACCGACGAGGATGCGCAGCGCATCATCGACATCATTGCTGCCGCTGTGCGTGGCAAGTGAAAAAAATAAGGAATCGAACTTCACAGTCCAACCCCTCATGGATGCTACAAAAATGTTTTGGTGGTTACAAAATTAATCTATAAAATCCAGAATAGACCTGCTGGCATTCCAGCAAGAATCCGTTACAAAATTACTGTTAACTACCGAAAATCACAAGCAAATTATGGATTATTCACAAATTTTTAGATTTATATAATTTGGGGTAATCATTCAGCGGAATACTTCGAATGAGTATTCCGCTGAATGGTTAAAATCTTAGTCCATAATCAGCATGGCGTCGCCATAGGCGCCAAATCGGTATTTCTCTTCAATAGCAGCTTTATAGGCTTTCATCACCGGCTCATAGCCGCCAAACGATGCCGTGTTCATCAGCATGATGGAGTAGGGCATGTGGAAATTGGTCACCAGGGCGTCGCATGTGGTGCACTCATAGGGCGGGAAGATGAACTTGTTGGTCCATCCGGTAAACGGCTTGATGTGCCCGTTCATGCCCACGGCAGTCTCGAAAGCACGCAGCACCGATGTGCCTATGCAGCACACCTTGTGCCCGGCATCGCGTCGCGAGTTGATTTTCTCGGTCAGTTCCTCGCTCACTTCCAGTTGCTCGCTGTCCATGCGGTGCTTGGTGAGGTCCTCCACGTCGATGTCGCGGAAGCTGCCCAGACCGATGTGCAGTGTGATGAATTCGGCTTCGATGTCGCGTATTTCCATGCGGCGCATCAGTTCGCGCGAGAAGTGAAGCCCGGCTGCGGGAGCCACCACGGCACCCTCGTTGCGGGCAAAGATGGTCTGGTAGCGCTCGGCATCATCGGGTTCGGCTTCGCGCTCGATGTAGTAGGGCAGCGGCGTGTTGCCCAGTGCATAGAGGTCGGCCTTGAACTCGTCGTGCGGGCCATCGTAGAGGAAGCGCAGGGTGCGTCCGCGCGAGGTGGTGTTGTCAATCACCTCGGCCACCATTGAGTCGTCCAGGCCGAAGTAGAGCTTGTTGCCGATGCGTATCTTGCGTGCCGGATCCACCAGCACGTCCCACAGCTTGAACTCGGGGTTGAGCTCACGCAGTAGAAACACCTCAATGCGTGCTCCGGTTTTCTCCTTGTTGCCATAGAGTTTAGCGGGAAACACCTGTGTGTCGTTGAACACGAAGGTGTCGCCGGCGTCGAAGTAGTCTAATATTTCCTTAAAAACCTTGTGCTCAATCTCTCCCGTTTTGCGGTGGAGCACCAGCAGGCGTGATTCGTCGCGATGCTGAAGTGGATGGGTGGCGATCAGCTCACGCGGCATCCGGGTGTCGAATTCTGAAAGTTTCATTTTATAGGTTTTACTCGTCTTGGGCGCATATCACCCCAATTTCGCTGCAAAATTACAAATTAATTATGAATTAAGAATTAAGAATTTAGAATTATTTGACTTGGTTATCACTGACTGGGTAATCTTTGCCGGTAATCTTTGTCGCTCTACGGTGGTTGCTCCCGGCACCAGTTCTTGTGGCTCTTTTTTGAGCTAATTTATAAGTATTGATTAAAAATTCCGAGTGCGAACTACTGAAAATAGAAAAACTACAGAAAATAATAGTATTATTAGTGTTAAGGAAATTTAACACGGGGGGGATTTTTTAATAATCTTTTGTAATTTTGCTGCATATTACTAGTAATATGCAGTAATTTTTATGCCCAATATTACATATTTTACTTTCAAATGATTAATACTAACAAACTTAATACATTACTAACCAATTAAATATTTTAATTATGAAGAAAACATTACTCATGGCAATCCTCGTATTGCTCAGTGCGTTAGTAACGCAAGCCGCCACGAAGTACGACATCAATGTGGCAGGCGTAGAAGTCACGTCCGACAACATGAACAACATCAAGGGCGGCGACATCAAGAGCGGCACGGTCACCTTCAGCCCCTCGACCAAAACGCTGACAATGACCAATGTGACCATCACCCGCACCGGTAGCGGCGACTATGGCATCCATAACCGCAGCTTCAAGGGCCTGATTGTGAGGTTTGTGGGCACTTGTAATCTCACCACCAAGGCTCGCGTTATCCGCTTTGAGTGTGGTGAGAACTGGTCAAATACCGAAACACCACTAGCCGATGAATGTCAGCTGGTAGCCTCGAGTGGCGCAACCGTGAACCTGACCAGTACCGGCGACGGTGCCATCTATGTGCGCGACTTCACCGCCGTGTGGATAAAGGGTCCAGGCACCTTCAATATCACAGGCAATAAGGACGGAGCTATAGCCGGGCATGGGTCATGGAATTCTTCTATGACCGACC
>JAGAYZ010000018.1 GCA_017940245.1 Muribaculaceae bacterium
ATTACTTGAGAAAATAGTGTTATCTTTGCCATATCAAAGGAGGTTGAAGTGATTTGGTCGTCACTACGAAAGTAGTATTTTTCTACTTTCTTTTCAACTTCCTTTGTCTTTTTCTGAAAATTTTATTTAGGACAATATTGGCTTAATTTGAAAAAAAAGTCGTTTTTTTTTGGCAGATACAAGAAAAGGGCGTACCTTTGCACCGCAAAACAAAACTGGTGCGTTAGTTCAGTTGGTTAGAATGCCTGCCTGTCACGCAGGAGGTCGCTGGTTCGAGTCCTGTACGCACCGCAGAAGAAGTCCTGGAATATTTCAGGGCTTTTTTGTGTGCCAAAACGGTGCAAATGTCAAGGCCCCATTCATCGCGAGCAGGGCCTTGCCTTGGCTTTATTGTATTAATCACACTAGTGTCCTCAGTTTATAGCTGAACGAGTTTATGATTCTGTCTTTCAGTGGGATGTGGCTACGGTTGAGTTGCCGGGTTGCCGCTTGACCTCTCCGCCCTGGTTGCCGCCTGCGCTGCTGCCGCCCACCACGTCGTTGTTCTCGATGGTCTTGTCGGTCTTAGGCGCATTTTGAGCAGTGGCTGTTAAGGCCGTGCATGCAATGAGCATAAGGGGTAATAGTTGCTTGATCACATCATTCAATTTAATGTCGTCTGAACAATAGACGCATTAGGCCCTTAAAAAGTTGCATAAAAAATTGTTAAGAAGCCTCAATAATTGTGTATCGGTTCCGGAGACCTAAAAATCCAGGTGCACGAATGCCTCGATGGCTTCGTAGCTAGCCAGTCCCAGCCGGCTATAGTGGTCGGCCATGGCGCGGTTTCGGTCGATGCTTCGTTGCCAGCTCAGGAGCCCGTCGGCATCATCGCGGAAAGGCGCGTCGTGAATCTGCGACTGATGGCGCAAGATGGCATCGCGTTTCATTCTAAACTCCTCGGGACTCATGGGCACCGCCATTTCTACGCGGTCGACGCTCCACTGGCCCCACTGGCCGCGGTAGAGCCACACGCGGCAGTCGCGCATGAACGGTTGCTCGCGCAGGCGGTCGATGGCCGTGAGCACTGCGCCCGTGGCCAGCGGGTGGGTGCCGAAGGGGTCGCTCAGGTCGTCGGCCACAAAAATCTGGTGCGGCTGCACACTTTTTATCAAGTCCATGACCTGTGTGACGTCGGCATCGGTCACGCGTCCGGTGCCGAAGGGGTCGGCAGTGTAGAAAGGCATGCGCAATTCGTGGATATGGTCTTGTGCCACTCCCAGGTAACCGCACGACATGATGCCCTCGCAGGTGAAAATCTGCCCTTTTACATAGCGCACCTTCTCGTTGTCGGGGTCGCCGGGTTTCTTGCCGGCTATGGCTTGGCGCATGTCGTCAATGATGTGGTGCTGTTCATTTTTGAACACTCCATAGTGCATGGCGATTTTTTCACTGAGCATGAGCGTGCGCATGAGATCCTCATCGTTCACGGCCACGTCGCCGCTGGTCTGGAAAGCCACATGCACGTCGTGGCCCTGCTGCACCAGTCGGCGCAGTGTGCCGCCCATCGACACCACCACGTCGTCGGGGTGCGGGCTGAAGGCGAGCACGCGTTTGGGGTAGGGGGTGGCGCGCTCGGGACGATGGGTGTCGTCGGCGTTGGGCTTGCCGCCGGGCCATCCGGTGATGGTGTGCTGCAAGTCGTTGAAGATGATTATGTTCACGTTATAGGCCGAGCCATAGAGTGCCACCAGTTCGTTCAGTCCGTTGTCGTTGTAATCTTTGTTGGTGAGTTTGAGGATGGGCTTGCCCGTCTGCTGGCACAGCCACACGATAGCACGCCGAATCATGTAGGGATTCCACTCACATGAAGTCACTTTCCAGGGATAACTGATGCGGGTGAGTCGCGATGCGGCTTCCAGGTCCACAACCAGTTTCACATTGCTGTGCATCTGCAAGAACGATGCCGGCACTTGTTCGGTGACGCGCCCTTCGATGGTGTTGTAGACCGCTGGGGCACTGTCTTCGCCCCAGGCCACCCCGATGATGTGGCGGGCGGCGAGCAGGTTGTTGATGCCCAGCGTCACGGCAGTGAGCGGAGCGTCGTCGCACTGGAACGCTTCGGCTACGCGCGAGCGTGAGTCGCTGCTCAGCAGCATGAGCCGGCAGCTGGAGATCATGGTTGAACCAGGTTCGTTAAAAGCCAGCGAGCCATTCTTGGTGAGTTCACACACGACCAGGTCAAGACCTCCATTTTCGACGATTTCGTGCTCATAGGCTTTGCACAGGCGATGCACATTCTCTTTTGTGGCCTCGTGACTGAATGTGTGTATGTTACCCGGCTCGATGTCGACCTTATTAAATAGTCGCCGCTTGAGTCGTGTCATGGTGCTTTGCTCACTGTCGGCCTGCACCACGCCCAGTCCCAGCTCACTGATGTTGTAGGCAATTACATCGGTGAAGCTCACCTTGTCGGCAAAGTAGAGTTTTACCAGTTCGTCATATACTTCCAGGGCGCATTTCCCGGCACCAAGCCCAATCACGCAACGGCCTTTTTCTCGCACAATCTGATTGATGGTGCGCGCCACGTCTTGCGCGGCATGTGCCGCACCCTCGGCCCGCGTTTCGGTGACGAGTGTAGCCACTTTTTCGCACCGGGTGAGCGAAGCCAGTTCTATTTCACTCTCGGGGCAATAATACTTGCGTGAAACCTGATCTAGTTTGATGTGTGAGTTGAGTTCGGTCATCATATAATTGTCTATTTTTTTCCTGTAAACGCTTGTGTCGGGTGCCGGTGTCACCATGAGCCGCCACCACCGCCACCGCCGAAGCCACCGCCGCCGAATCCGCCGAATCCGCCACCGCCGCTCCAGCCCGAGCCACTGCTGCTGCCCCAACTCGAACTGCCGCCACCCCAGATGATGGGGCCGCCCCATGTGCCGGTGTCGCCACCACGGTTGTTGCCGCCTGAGTTGCCGCTTTTGCTGGCTGAAATGATGATGAAGATAATGACTAGGATGAAGATGACAAGTAGTGCGTCAAACACATCGTTGGCGACATTGTCGTCGCCCACGTACTGCTCTTCGCTGTATTCTCCGGCAGCGATGGGCATAAGCACGCTCACGGCCTGCCACACGCCACCGGCATAGTCGTTCTCCTTGAAGTGCGGTATCATTTCGCGGTTCACAATCTGGGTGCAAGTGGCATCGGTGAGTGCCCCTTCCAGTCCATAGCCGGTGGCGATGAAAGCGCGCCCGTTGCTGGAGGCGGTCTTGGGCTTGACCAGCACCACCAGGCCATTGTTGAATTTTTTACCGCCCACGCCCCATTGTTGCCCCACTTGCTGAGCGTACTCCCAGGGCTCATAGCCGCCCAGGTCGCTCACTGTGATGACCACAATCTGGTTGCCTGTGTGGCGGGCGAAGGCTTCGAGCGAGTCTTCCAGTTCCTGCGTGTTGCCCAGCACGCCGGCTAGGTCGTTGACCAGCCGTGGTGGACTGGGAGGTGGTGGAATCTGCGCCCAAGCCAGTGCCGGCCACAGGCATGCGAGCACCAGCAGGTGCATGATAATGTCAGTCTTCGAAGGTAACTTCATTGCTCAGTTCGTTGATGTCGTTGCGGTCGGCGGGGAAAAATTCGCTCAAGCGGTCACCCACGGTGGCAATGGCTTCGCACAAGCCATCCACCGGGCGTCCGGCTCGCATGCGCTGCACGAGCGTTCCCACCGTGTCGTCCCAGAAACCGGCATGCACCGCGTCGTTGATTCCCTTGTCGCCCACGATGGCCAGTTTCCTGTCGCGGTAGGCCACGTAGATGAGCACCGCGTTGCGCCGTGCGGTGGTATAGAGCTTGAGGCGGTTGAAGGTGGCCTCGGCGCTGCTCATCACATCGGTCTCCTTGATGCTGGGCGTGACGTGGACACAAATCTCGCCCGACGTTTTACGCTCGGCCTCGGTGATGGCTTGTGCGATGCGTCGCTGGCCGTCTTCGGGAATGAAATCGTTCAGCGGCATGGCATCTTATTTGCTGAAGTCCACTGTGGGAGCCTTGTCGGCACCGGCCTGAGCCTCGAAGTAGGGTCGCTGGTCAAAGTTGAAGATGCCGGCAATGATGTTGGCGGGGAACTTGCGCACGCTCGTGTTGTAGTCTTGCGCCACTTGGTTAAACTTTTGGCGCTCGACGGTGATGCGGTTCTCGGTGCCCTCGAGCTGGTTTTGCAGTTGCAGGAAGTTCTCGTTGGCTTTCAGTTCGGGATAGGACTCGCTCACGGCAATGAGTCGGCTCAATGCGCTCGAGAGCTCGCCCTGTGCCTGCTGGAATCGCTGGAGGTCGGCCTCGGTCATGTTGGACGCGTCCAGTTTCACTGCTGTGGCGTTGGCGCGAGCGTTGATCACGGCCTCCAGGGTTTCTTTTTCGTGGGCGGCATAGCCCTTTACCGTGTTGACCAGATTGGGGATGAGGTCGGCGCGGCGCTGATACACGTTCTCCACCTGGCTCCATGCCGATTTCACACCCTCTTGCTTCTCGACGAGACCGTTATAAGTACCCTTTACCCAGCCGAAGAGCGAGATGCCCACGACCACTACGATGGCCAGAATGGCCAAACATCCTTTTTTCATCTTAGTTTTCTATTTTTAATGAATTAATCTTTAACGTTGCTTTGGGCACACAAGGTGAGTAGTATTTCCTGCATGTGCACAGACAAAATTACTCAACTTCGCACAATCCTGCAATTTTTGTGCCAGAAAATCGCTTATTTAAATATGTGTAGTGTTGTAATGAATTGAAAATCAGTGATATATAATTTTCATGTTAAAGAACATCAATTTTTGTCATTTTATTCCTTTTATTATTCCATAAAAAAGCCGTAACTTTGCGGCTCAATTAGAGAAAAATTTCATTAATTAAGCATTAATTGCTTTACCTGATATGTCGACACTGACACTGGCAATAGTTATTACCTTCGTTGTGGGCTATGCCTGCATCGCTCTGGAGAGTTTCACTAAGGTTAACAAGGCGGCCATCGCACTGCTCATGTTTGTATTGTGCTGGACGCTTTTCATGATTGACCCGCTGCAATATTTGGGCGGAGATGCCTCGACCGATTTGCAAGAGGTCATCACAGCGGTCATAGAGAATCATTTGGGCGAAACGGCAACCACGCTGTTCTTCCTGATGGGGGCCATGACCATTGTGGAAGTCATCGACCAGAATGGCGGATTCAACTTTGTGCGGCGTGCATTGCGCACCACCAGCAAGCGCAAACTGCTGTGGCGCATTGCTTTCCTCACCTTTATCATGAGTGCCGTGCTCGATAACCTCACTACCAGCATCATCATGATTATGCTGCTGCGCAAGTTGGTGCCCGACCACGAAGACCGGCTCATCTATGCCGCTCTGGTGGTGATTGCGGCCAACTCGGGTGGCGCTTTCTCGCCCATCGGCGATGTCACAACCATTATGTTGTGGAACAGCGGTTTTGTTACTTCGATGGGTGTCATCAGCGAGATTCTGCTGCCCTCGCTCGTTTCCATGCTCATTCCGGCTTTCATCATGCAGTACTGGTTCAAGGGCGACTTACTCACTACCGGTGTGGCCAAGGAAGAGGCCATCGAGGAACTCACCGAGCGTGAGCGCCAGGCGGTGCTGGTCATTGGCGTGGGCGGACTCATGTTTGTGCCTGCTTTCCACTCCATGACCGAGTTGCCTCCGTTCATGGGCATTATGCTGGTGCTGGGTGTGCTGTGGATGATCACCGAGCTCTTCTACACCACCAAGAAAGTGCGCTCTAAAGGCTCGTCAAAGAAGCGCGTCACCAATCTGCTCTCGCGCATCGACATGGCCACCATCATGTTCTTCCTGGGCATCCTCATGGCTGTGGGTTGCCTGCAACAGACCGGCGTACTGGCCATGCTGGGCGACTGGCTCGATGGCGTGAGCGGTGGCAATCATTACGTGGTGACCGGCCTGATCGGCATCATTTCCAGTATCGTCGACAACGTGCCGCTGGTGGCAGGCTGCATGGGCATGTATCCCATAGCGCCCGTGGGCGATATGGCTGTGGATGGCATCTTCTGGCAGCTGCTGGCCTATTGTGCCGGCGTGGGCGGTTCGCTGCTCATCATCGGCAGTGCAGCCGGCGTTGTGGTGATGGGACTGGAGAAAATCACCTTTGGCTGGTACCTGAAGCGCATCACCTGGGTAGCCTTTGTGGGTTACATCGCCGGCATCGTCTGCTACTGGTTCATGCGCACCTTCATCCTGCCGTAGCCATCATCTTTAATTCCTCACGCAGATTGCGCAGACTATAAGAACAAAAGAATTCATAAGTGCTTTAAGCTATGGGCCACCGCAATGCGGCAGCCCATAGTTTTTTTATAGAAAATAATCTGCTCAACCTGCGTGAGCCTGTCACTCCACTTTGAGGATGATGTTGATGAGCGCGTTCACGTCCTCCACGTCCACTCGGCCGTCGCCGTTGAGGTCGCCCTTGGCCGGCTCGGTGTAACATGCTCCTTTATAGATGTAATTGCCGTCGGCATCCATTACGCCAACAAGTCCTATGCGAGTGGGAGCCATGCAGGTTAATGGATTGTCGCTGTTGTAAGGGAACGCCAACCAGTCCATTCCGCTCGGTTCGTCAGCCGAAATTCCATTAGGGCCAATGCCTTCGATGAGTTTTATCTGTTCATATTCATTGAATTTCAATATCCATGCTGGAACCGTACCGCCGCCAAGTGTGACTGATGCTGCGGGCAACAGTTCGGCATCCATCTTGGCTGCCATCTCGGCAGGATTGCCGAAATCATATAGCACCGACTCTCCTATTCCGCCAACTAGCGGAGTGAAATGATAGGGCTTGACAAACTGATTGCTGGCCTTCTTGTTTTCGACAGCGTAAACCTTGCGGTTCTCTTCACGCACAAAAGCTATTGGCTCAGTGTGTTCGAAATCGAAGTTTGCGGTAAACGAACAATACAATCTTTTATATGTCAAGCCATCAACAGTTTCTTCGCCTTGTATGGTAAAATAATAAAACTCATTTCCTCGTCCAAAGAAGCCCGTTTGGGGATTATAGTCGCTTTCTTCGTACCACCCGGGAAAGGATTCGGGGTAGTCTACCATGTCTTGATAGAGATACACCCACTTCACACCTTCGCGCAGCAGCGGAAGATAGTCACCATCTTGCGCCATCGCCATGCCGCTGCCACATACCGCAGCCAGCAATAATAAGTATATCTTTTTCATAGCTAAATGTATTTTTGTTGTTAATACTTTCAATCTTTGTGGCGGTAATTTTGATATATATTACCACTTTCCGCTACAAAGTTAGTAATTGCTAGATAAAATTGCAAATTTATTTAATAAATTCTTGCTTCTTGTTCTGGTGAATTGCAAATCCGCCGAAGTGACGGCGGCTGGATTGCAAATCCAGCCGAACGTGAAAATCCAGCCGAACCAGAACCCTCGAACACGATTCTTAAGGGCTATAAGCCGCGTTGCGCCACTTGTTGCTTGTAACTGAATAGAAGTAGCTAATTCGTGACTGAGATGCCGTTTATGGCCGGACGTACTGGAAGTCGAGTAGCTGGGGATTGAATTCTACGTTTTTGCTGGTAAAGATGTGCTGCATGGCTCCGGAGTCGATGATGTGCTTGGTGGAACCGGTCAACACTTCGCGGTCGCGGGTGATGAGCCACAGGTCATCGGCCATGAGCAGTGACTGCGACACGTCGTGGCTGGAGAGGAGCACTGCTTTTTGGTGGTCGTGGGCCAGTGAGTGCAGCAGTTGCATGGTCTCGATGCGACTGGCCACGTCGAGAAAGGCCGTGGGCTCGTCGAGCACAATGATGGGTGTGGCCTGCGCCAGGGCGCGTGCTATCATGGCTTTCTGTCGCTCGCCATCGCTCAGTTGTGCCATGTAGGAAGTAGCTTTATGGTCGATACCTACGTCTTTGATGGCCTGTGCCACGCGCTCGTGGTCTTCGTCGCTGAGTCGTCCCAAGAAGCCTGTGTGGGGTTGTCGCCCCAGTGCCACGAGTTCGGTCACAGTGAGTGCTCCGGCCGATATGCGGTCGGTGGAGACGATGGCGATGAGCCGTGAGCGTTCGCGCTGGGTGAGTTCCTGCAGATTCTGTCCGGCGATGGTGATGGTGCCTTCCAGCGGCTTTGCGGCGCAGGTGAGCGCACGGATCAGAGTGGACTTGCCGGCGCCATTTTGCCCCAACAGTGCCACCAGATGTCCCCGTTCCAGGCTCAGGTTGAGATCGCTGAGCACTTTTACTGTGCGCTTGCCCTGTGTGTATCCTACGGTGAGCTGATGTGTTTCGAAATAAGCCATGTGGTGATGTTAATTGAAGTAATTGATTCGCTTGCGGTTGACGATGATATAAATGATGATGGGCACCCCGATGATGGGCGTGATGGCGTTGATGGGAATGATGCCATGCGCCCCATTCACGCTGATGAGCGTGCAGAGCAACGCCACGTCGGCCCCGGCCAGAATCGTGGCCGGGATGAGGCGTGCATGATTGCTGGTGGCGGTCATGAACCGAGCTACATGCGGCACCACCAGTCCCAAGAAACCGATGGGGCCGCAAAAGGCCGTGACCACGGCAGTGAGCACGCCGGTGATGAGCAACAATATATTGCGTGTGCGATGCGTGTTCACGCCCAGATTCTCGGCATATCGTGTGCCCAGCAGCAACGCATTGAGCGGTTTAATCATGAATGTGGTGGCCACCAGTGCCATGACGATGATGATGACATAGATGGGCATCTGATCGGCAGAAACGCCCGAGAAATTTCCGAATCCCCAAGTGACGTAGCTGTGTATGCCCTCCTCGTTGGCCACTGAGTTGAGCAGCGAAATCACACTCGAAGCCAAATAACTGATGAGTATGCCCACGATGAGGAGCATGGTGTTGCTCTTGACGATGGCCGCGAAGGCGATGAGGATGACAAGAACCAAAGCAGCGCCAACCAGCGCGCCCAGCAGCGTGGCGATGTAACTGCCCGCCGTAGTGCCCAGCAAGGTGCTCACCGTGCCACCCGTTGCCAGCATGACGATGGCCACGCCCAGTCCGGCACCGGTGGAAACGCCCAGAATAGACGGGCCGGCCAGCGGGTTGTTGAAGGTGGTCTGCAGCAGCAGTCCGCTCACGCTCAGTGCCGCACCAGCCAGTGCCGCGGTAGCAATCATGGGGATGCGCGACTGGCCGACGATGATGTCCCAGGCTACATTGCCGCTACTGTTACCCATGACCACGTCGAGTACCGCCTGTGCAGGAATATCTACCGAGCCGTAGAGCAGGCAAGCCACGGCCAGCAGTGCCAGCAAGGCTGCAAGAATAATGATGGTGAGCGACTGTCGCATGGGCTTATAGGGGGTGGAAATAAATGGTTTCTTGACGATTATTCTCGTCGGGATGGAAAATGTTGTAGTATTCCTTCAGCAAGCGGTCGGGGTGAAAAGGAAATTGCTCAAAGAGGCGGGTCGCGTTGGTGTCGCACACATACACCTTGCGCTCCTTGAATGCGCGGAACTGGTCGTTGAGTGCATAACTGGCCTTCAGGTCGTCGTAGGTGTGTATGTAGAACGACTTGATGAGCCACACATCGGCCTGCTGTGCCACGGCCAGCACCTGGTTGAAATCGAGGTTAAGAGAACCGGTGCTCTTGTCGTCGGCCCAGGGATAAGTGGCTCCGGCATCTTGCAGGATGCGAGCCATGTAACTCTGTCCTCCCGGCACGTTCCACACGCCGCTGATGACCATCTCGGTGAGCACCATGGGACGGCGCGTTGCTTGAGCGGCGTGTTGCTTGATGGCGTTGTAGCTTTGCGCCACTTGGTTGAATATGGCTTCGGCTTCCTGCTCACGACCGAGCAGCAAGCCGTAGAATTTGACCCACTCGGCGCGCCCCAGCGGCGTGTATTCCATGTAGTCGGCACACTCGATGATGGGGATGTTGAGCTTGGTGATTTGCCCGTAGGTGGCATCTTGATAGGGAGAGAGCAGAATGCCGTCGGGCTGCATCTCGATGACTTTTTCCACTGTAGGGGTCATTGATGACCCACAGTCGGCGATGGCACCGTCTTTGATGCCTGTTGCCACGTCGGGGTCGGTGAAAAACTGACTGTCGCACACACCGCGCACCGAAGCGAACATGCCCAGTTCCTTCATGATACTGGTGTGTACGCTGGAATAGACGAGAGCCCGGCGCAGCGGTGTGCGCACGACGGTGCCATCGGGTACTTGTGCCGGCATAGCCGAGTCGGCAGGGACGAGCACATATCGGTGCAGGATGCCGTCTTTCCACGGGTTGTTGATGGTGACCAGAGTGTAACCGTCGGCTGGTTCAATGGTGAGCAAACGGGCCTCGGTGATGAGCGAATCGCTGCCGGTTGTGGAATGGCCGGAGGTGCCCGATTGGCAACCACCGCTCAATAACAGAGCGAATAGGAAGAAACTGAGTAATATGGTGTGTTTCATCGAGAAGCAAATTTATTTGGTTGATTCAATTTGGCGAATCACACGACAAGGATTGCCGGCTGCCAGCACACCGGCGGGGATGTCGTGGGTGACTACCGAGCCGCCGCCAATGACCGTGTTGGAGCCGATGGTCACGCCAGGCATTACGCACACATTGCCGCCAATCCACACGTTGTCGCCCACGGTGATGGGCAGCGAGTATTCCATTCCGGCGTTGCGTTGCTCCACGTCGAGTGGATGGCCGGCTGTGTAGAAGGCACAGTTGGGGGCAATGAACACGTTGTCGCCGAAGGTGACCCGGGCTTCGTCCAGTATAATCAGGTTGGCATTAGCAAAGAAATTCTCGCCAATGCTGATATTGAAACCATAATCGCACAAAAAAGGCGAAATGATTTTGAATCGTGCGCCGGTGTGTCCCAGCAAGCGTCGCATGAGGGCGGTGCGTTCATCAACTTGCGACGGGCGCAGATGGTTGTAGTCATAGCACAGGTCATGGCACCGTTCCAGTTCGGCCAGGAGCACACGATTGTCGGTGGCGTCGTAGAGTTCGCCACTCATCATTTTCTGAATCTCAATTTCCAGTTCGCTCATAAAAAGATTTTTACATTCTTTCCACCATGATGGCGCGGTCTTACCTCCCTTGACATTGGCAAAGACGGCGATCTGGTCGCCGTGCTCGTTTAGATAGCACTGGATATACACGGAGTTTTGCCCGACTGGCGAGGTGCGTGAAGCACGAAATACTTCGCCTGATTGATGAGGGTTAAAACTTCATCCAGATCAAAACGGCTCAAAGGGTCGATGGTGTGGCTGTCTTCGGGTTGGTTGGGTCCGGCGGTAATGATGAAAAAGCGTTCCATCTTGAATGTGATTTGCGTTCAATCATGCAAAGTTACAAAAGAAATGAGATATTGCCAAATATTCAAATGTAACATCACCACCAAATCCTCGGGGTTGTGAGGCGAGTGGTGGTGATGTCGTTATGATATGAAAACTGTTTTTTACGAGTCAATGTTGGCGTAGGTGGCGTTCTCTTCAATGAAGCGGCGTCGCGGTTCCACTTCTTCGCCCATGAGCATGGAGAAAACGCGGTCGGCCTCGGCAGCATCGCTAATGTTCACACGCTTGAGCATTCGGTTCTCGGGATCCATGGTGGTTTCCCACAGTTGCTCGGGGTTCATCTCACCCAGACCTTTGTAACGCTGCACCTTCACCTGGTCTTCGTTGCCTGCGGCATACTTGTCGATGAACTGTCGCAGTTGCACGTCGTCCCAGCAATACTCCTGGTTGCTGCGGAAAGTGGCCTTATACAATGGCGGAGTGGCGATGTATAGGTAGCCGTTCTCAATTACGGGTCGCATGCGACGGAAGAAGAACGTCATCAGCAGCGTGGCGATGTGTTCACCATCGACATCGGCATCGGTCATGATAATGATGCGGTGGTAACGTAGCTTGCTCAGGTTGGCCTCTTTGGGGTCTTCTTCGGTGCCGATGGTCACGCCCAAAGCGCGGAAGATGGTGACCACCGAATCGCTTTCAAACACCTTGTGATCCATGGCTTTCTCCACATTGAGGATTTTGCCTCGCAAGGGCAGGATGGCCTGGAACTTGCGGTCGCGGCCCTGCTTGGCCGATCCGCCTGCCGAATCTCCCTCGACGAGGAAGAGCTCGCTCTCGGCGGGGTCTTTGCTTGAGCAGTCGGCTAGTTTACCGGGAAGTCCACCACCAGCCAGCGGCGACTTGCGCTGCACTTTCATGCGGGCGGTCTGAGCTGCATGGCGTGCCGTGGCTGCCAGCACAATTTTTTCCACGATGGCTTTGGCCTGATTGGGATGCTCCTCGAGGTAGATGCTCAGCGCTTCGCGCACACTGCTGTCGACGGCACCGATGGCTTCGGTATTTCCCAACTTGGTCTTGGTCTGTCCCTCAAACTGTGGCTCCAGCACCTTGACCGAGATGACGGCGGTCAATCCCTCACGGAAGTCTTCGGGCTTGATTTCCACCTTCACTTTTTCCAGCATCTTGCTGTCTTCGGCATATTTCTTGAGTGTGGCACCCAAGCCGCGGCGGAAACCGGTGAGATGTGTTCCACCTTCGATGGTGTTGATGTTATTGACGAAAGAATAAATATTTTCATTGAACGAGGTGTTGTAGGTCATTGCCACCTCCACAGGAATGCCGCCTTTGTTGCTGTTGATGTGAATCACGTCGTTGATGAGCGGCTCTTTGCTGGCGTCGATGTAGCGCACAAACTCGTCGAGTCCCGTGCGGCTGTAATAGGTCTCGGAGATGGGGTTGCCTTGCTCGTCCTGCTCGCGCAAGTCGGTGAGCGTCAGGGTGACACCAGCATTCAGGTAAGCCAAATCGCGCAGGCGGTTGGACAAGATGTGGAAATTATAGATGGTCGTCTGGAAGATGGACGGGTCGGGATGGAAAATCACGGTGGTGCCGTGCTCGTGTTCCTCGCAGGTGCCTACGATAGCCACGGGTGCTTTGGGATGACCCTTGCTGTATTCTTGCATATAGACTTTGCCCTCGCGGCGCACCTCTGCGCGCAGGTAGTCGCTCAAGGCATTCACACAACTCACGCCCACACCATGCAGTCCGCCCGAGACCTTATAGGAACCTTTGTCGAACTTGCCACCGGCATGGAGCACAGTCATGACCACTTCGAGCGCGCTTTTATGCAATTTTTCATGTTCATCGACCGGAATGCCTCGGCCGTTATCGCTCACGCGGATGCTGTTATCCTCAGTAATAACCACGTCGATGTGATCGCAAAAGCCTGCCAGTGCTTCATCGATGGAGTTGTCAACCACCTCGCTTACGAGATGATGAAGGCCTTTCTCGTGCGTGTCGCCGATGTACATTGACGGACGCTTGCGCACTGCTTCCAGTCCTTCCAGCACCTGGATATTACTAGCTGAGTATTCCTGAGCTTGTTCGTTGTCTTGAATGTTTAATTCTTCTGCCATATTATAAGATAATAATTTGCTTGTTAATGTGCTGATATTGCGCGATTTGAATGTTCCTTTAAGGAGGTGTCGCACTTTATCACCTAAAAACATACAAAATTACAAAAAATATGGCATACCGCCAGCATCAAAACTCCTTAAAAAACAATAAAAAAATACTTGTGTTGAACGGCTTATTTGTCGCTAATCTTGCAGAAAAGAGGATGTGACACAATTATGACACACCCTCGCTGCTTCTCTCATTCAGGATGGGCCGGAGAAGCCTCTGCCGCCTAATAATTATTGATGGCGGCAGCCTTTACCTGGAAGAAGTTGTTGCTGCCCAACTCCAGCAGGCGGTACTCGGGGTGGTTGCCCCAGTAGGCCGGGCGGTCTTCGATAACCATGTCTTCACCCACGTCGTTGCGCACGTAATCACGGATTTTATCCTGCCAGGCCCTGATGCGCTCTATGGCATCGGTGCAATACATCAAGTCGCTCTGGTCGGCGACGATTTCCTTGAGATAGGCCACATATTTAGCCCTGAAATCGTCGTAGTCCATCAAGCGCTGAATGAGCGGGTTGCCACTCACGCCCCACTGCAGCGGGTTCTGGCGGCCGCTGTCGCTCTGGTTGCCGCATTGCAGCGATGTGCCCAGCGTGTTGTCGTAGTCATAGGGGATGAAGAATACCTGATAGGTGTAAAGATCCTCGGTGTTGAAGTAGAGGTAGTAGTTGTTGCCGTTGTTCCAGTAGTCGTCCCACATACCCAGCGCCACGTTCACGGCGTAGGTCTTGAGCAGCAAGTCCACGTCGCACACCTCCTGAATCCATTTGTAGAAGCTGTCGCGCCCCTTGCCGTTCAATTTCAACTGGAAGTCGATGAGCTGGGCTTTGGCATCTTCAAATCGGGCCGTATTGGTTTCCAGCGTATAGGTGTGGTTGGCATCGGTGTCGTCGTCCCACCAGTAGTCGCCGTTGTAGCCTTGTGTGAGTGTGGCCGGTTGTCCCACATATTTGCATTTCCACAGATTGCCTTTAGCCGAGGAGAACATGGTGGTGTCTTTGCGTTGCTTGAGGTAGTTCTCGTCGATGGGTTCAATCATCTCGTAGATGCCGTAGTACACCTCGTCGGGGTCACCCTCCACATGAAGCCATAAGCGGCAATAATTGTCGAGTGGTGCTGTCCAGATGCCGGCTTTGCGGAAGAGGTTGTAGCAGAACAGTTCCCGCACGTAGGTGGGGTCGTCTTTGAACCACTTGAGATGGAACTTGCGCACGCCCTGAATGGTGTGGGCGTCGTCCTTGACATACTTGCGCAGGTGGATGCCCAGGTGCACGTGTCGCCACTGCGTGTGGCCGCTGGTGTGCATCTGTCCGCGCTCACCCTCGGGGCGGCGGCGCGAGGTGTTGCCCTTGAGCCGCAGGCCCACCGAATCGACCCGTGTGGTGTCGCCATTCTGCACAAAGGTGAAACGGCTGGCGGCGATGTATTGCTTGGTGCCGCTGTTGCCGTCGTAGAGCTCGAGCAACCTGTTCCACTCGTCGAGCGAGACCTTGATGTGGATTTCGGACAACGCATCCATGTCCCACACGTAGGCGTAGCCCGTTTTCTCGGCAGGAGGCTCGGGCAGTGTTTCCAGACCCAGTATCACGTTGATGAGCAGATTCACATCGCTCACGTCAACCTTGCCGTCGAGGGTCACGTCGGCCGATCCGCTGTAGGGCGACGGGTCGGAAGTCTTGAGGATAATATTGATGATAGCGTTCACGTCGGCCACATCCACTTTGTTGTCGCCATTCAGGTCTCCCGGTGTGGCGGCTGCGGTGGCTGTCATGGCCACGAGCAGTATCCATAAAGCAAATATTCGTCTCATTTCCCTATAACTTGATATTTGGAACTGCGAAGTTACTGCTTTTTAATCGAAAATCGTTAATTTTGCGGCATGGAATTGCAAGAAAAATTTGTGATGCAACTGCAGGAATTGTTGCCCGACGAGTGGCAGCAGCTGGTGGCAGCCATCACCGACACCGACCCAAGCGTGAGCGTGCGCGTGAACACGGGCCGTGGTGCCCAAGTGCCGTCCGATGCGGTAAGGGTGCCGTGGTGCCACAGTGGTTTCTATTGCCCCGAGCGTCCGTCGTTCACCTTCGACCCCGATTTTCATGCGGGTCGATACTATGTGCAGGATGCCTCGTCCATGTTCATCCATCACGTGCTGCGCCAGCTGGTGGACGAGCCGGTTCGATACCTCGACCTGTGTGCGGCTCCCGGAGGAAAGACCACGGCGGCTATCGACGCACTGCCGGCAGGCTCGCTGGTGGTGGCCAATGAGATTGTGCCCGCCCGGGCCCGCGTGCTGCACGACAATGTGGTCAAGTGGGGCAACCCCGGCACCGTGGTGACCTGCAATGCACCGGCCGATTATGGGCGGCTTTCTGGCTTCTTTGATGTGATTGCCGCCGATGTGCCGTGCAGCGGCGAGGGCATGATGCGCAAGGATGACGAGGCCGTAGCCCAGTGGACACCGGCGCTGGTGCAGGAATGTGCGGCGCGGCAACGCAGCATCATCGCCGATGTGTGGCCCGCGCTCAAGCCCGGCGGCCTGCTCATCTACAGCACCTGCACCTACAACCGCGAGGAGAACGAGGCCGTGGTAGAGCACATCATGCAACACTTCGGTGCCCAGTCGGTGCAGGTGCATGTAGAGTCCGCGTGGAATATCCATTCCGCCATCGCTGCCAAACTTCCTGCTTTCCGCTTCCTGCCACATCGCACACAGGGCGAGGGCCTCTTTATGGCCGTGTTGCGCAAGCCGCTCGATGCTCCATCGCGGCCCTTGAAACGCAAGAAGACGAAACCAGCCAAGGCGGCTGCCGCCTCCGGTGGCATCGACCGCTGGTTGACCAGTGCAGGCGATTTTCGGCTGGAAGTGGCCGGCGATGCTGTCACGGCTTTGCCGGCAGCTCATGCCGACGACATGGCCTTATTGCGCGAGCAGCTCAATGTGCTGCACTACGGCCTGCCGCTGGGCACGCTCAAGGGAAAAAACTGTGTGCCCGCCCACGCGCTGGCACTGAGCACAGCACTGAATCGAGAGGCGTTTGCCGCGGTAGAGGTCGACGAGGCCACGGCGGTGGCCTATCTGCGCGGCGAGGCCATCCAGGTCGAGGCTCCGCGCGGCTATGTCTTGGTCACTCACCGCCATGCGCCCCTCGGATGGGTCAACAATCTGGGCAACCGTGCCAACAACCTTTACCCCAAGCCGCTGCGCATCCTCAGCACCCACGCCCCGTCACCTCTGCCTCACATCCTCCCCGGTTAATCCCGAATCATTAGATTAGATTTACCTAGAGTCAGTGATCATTTTAATCATTATTCTTTAAGTGGCAGACCGTCAAGCAAAGACAACAACAAGCACAACAAAAAACAACCTTTCCCCTCTCCGGCTGTTGTTATAGGTTGTCCCTGTTGTCGTAATTTGTTTCTTTCATGATAACCGTCCTGCGGGAAGCAAGTCTTCCGACTTGCCACAAACACTTTTTGTTCTTCCAACCCGCACGCCCTCACCTTTTTGCGGCTGGACCTTTCGCTCGTTTTGGGCGGGTGGGGAGGTAACCTGCGTTAAAATTGAGTTTTTACAATTTTATCTTGTTCTCGTGGTCTCTTATTATGTCGTTTTCAAGCTCGATTTTTTCCTGACTTCGTCATTGCGCCACCCAAAATTCATCAGTGAATAGTTTTGCTATTCGCTGATGTCTTTTCATGGGCATTGTTTTGGTGAAAGTCTTGCCGCTCTCGGGCAGGCGGAAGACGATTGTGGTTACGGTCTTGG
>JAGAYZ010000019.1 GCA_017940245.1 Muribaculaceae bacterium
CGAATGAGAATGCCATGCTCGTGCGCCAGATATGCTTTGAGTTGGGCCGCTGTTGAGGGATGAATGGTACACAAGAAAAAGTTGGTGAGCGTATCACACGCCTCTATGCCTTCTATTTGGTTCAACATCGAGCGTAATCGCATGGTTTCCTGCAGATAAGGTTCTAGTTGGGGAATTGCTTGGAAGGAGTGTTGCACCAACCATTTACCCGCCACCAGCGAGAGTGCGTTAATGGCCCAGGGACGATATTGACAGCGCAGCTGCTCAATAATTGAGGCCGACGCAGTCACATAACCCAGGCGCAACCCGGGAACGGCATATCGCTTGGTCATGGAGTGCAACACGATGATGTTGTCACAGTCGGCCACATCGGCTGCCCGCAATAGGGGCATCATGGTATAGTCTTCGTAGGACTGATCCACCACCAGCAAGCGATGCCGGGCAGCCAGTGCCAGGACTGCGGCAGGACTCATCACCGCCCCCGTGGGATTGTTGGGATTACATAGCCAGCAAAGTGCCCCGTCGTCTTTTTCTTTATAGTCAAAGGTGCGGCAAGCGTCGGCATATTCGCTGAAGGTGGGTTGCACGACGTGGCACGTACCCCAGTGCCTGTAGGTCTGGGCGATGAGGTAAATGGCATCGACCGCGCCACTGGTAACCAACACACGATTGGCTTCAATGCCCTCTTGCCGGGCAATGAGACACTCCAGCGACTGGGCCATAGGCTCGGGATAGGAGCGCATAGCAGACAGGTGCTTGCTTAAGTGGGTCTCAAGCATGCCAAGGTCGGCACGGGCATAGATATTGGAACTGAAGTTCATCCTAATTCCGCTGTAACGGTACAGGTCATCGCCGTGTCCTTCAATCATGATTGGTCAAGATTTTATAAATATGGTTCATATCTACATATTCTCGCACATGGCTCGCCAGACGATCATATTGCTCTTGCTTAAACGCAACATAGTCAAATTCCTGATTACGCTGCGCCATTTTGTCGTGGTAGGGTTCCAACAGGAAATCAACAAAAGGCGCATTATCTAAAATGCCGTGCACATAGGTTCCCATACATTTCTCATTCACAATGTAGCCATCGTCACGGCCATCATCAAGATGGAGCAACGGCGACGGTTTAGCATTTCCGAATGGGCGGGTCTCTCCCTGGTGTATTTCGTAACCTGTACCGTACTGGCAAATGACCTGGCGAGTCTGTTTATCGCCGCTCATCGTAGTAGTAATAGGTAGCAATCCCAGTCCGGGAAGCCGTTCAATGTCGCCCTCCACGTGGTTAGGGTCAAGAACTTCTACACCAAGCATCTGGTAACCGCCACAGATGCCCAGCACGGTGGCACCATTGCGGTGTGCGCGCACGATAGCTTGGGCACAACCGTTGCGGCGCAACTCATACAGGTCGTGCAACGTAGACTTCGTGCCGGGCACAATGATGATGTCGGCTTTGCCCAAATCATCTGTGTTGTTGGTGTAAAACAGATGCACACGAGGGTCACGCTCCAGCGCGTCGAAGTCGGTATAATTCGACAACTGGCGCAGCATCACCACCGCTACATTAATCATTCCACGCTCGGCCTGCATGGATTTTTGCGCCAACGCCACACTATCTTCTTCCTCAATGTAAATGTCTTTATAATAAGGAACCACACCCAACACAGGCACCCCACAAATATCCTCAAGCAACCGGCGTCCGTCATCAAACAGACGCAGGTCGCCACGAAACTTGTTGATGATGATGCCCTTAATGAGTTTTCGGTCTTCGGGTGTCTGCAAAGCTATGCTACCATAGACCGAAGCAAAAACGCCACCACGGTCTATGTCACCCACCAGAATCACATCGGCACCGGCATGGCGCGCCATGGGCATATTTACCAAATCGGTATCTCGCAAATTGATTTCGGAGATGCTGCCGGCTCCTTCCATCACAATGGGATTGAAACGACGGGCCAGCCGGTCATAGGCAGCACACACCTCGGCCCGGAAATCGATGTCGCTGGTTCCACGACGCCAGTAGTCGTAGGCATTCTTGCTGCCTATGGGCCTCCCATGCAGCACCACCTGCGAAGTGTGGTCACTCTGAGGCTTAAGCAGCAACGGGTTCATGTCGGTATGGCAAGGCAGACAAGCGGCCTCGGCTTGCACAGCTTGCGCTCGCCCTATTTCTAGCCCATCGGGTGTGGCATAAGAGTTGAGCGCCATGTTTTGAGCCTTGAATGGTGCTGGAGCATAACCGTCTTGCTTAAAAATGCGGCAAAAGGCAGCAGCCAGCACACTTTTGCCCACGTCACTGCCCGTTCCGGCCAGCATAATGGGGTGCAATCGTTGTGGCATATTCATTCTTTTGCGATGGCTAATACAAACAGATAGTCGGATAAGCGGTTCATCATCTCAAGTATGCTTTTATCGAGCGAGTGACAGGCGTTCAGTTCCCACAGTCGCCGCTCCACCGTGCGAGCCTGGGCGCGAGCCAAATGGATAAACGAGGCCAGTTGCGCCCCCCCACCCGGCACCACAAATCCTCCGGCATAGCGTGCGGCATCGATGGCTTTCTCCAGTAGCCTGGTGAGTTCAGCCGCATGAAGTGGACGTGGATTGGTATAGCCTTCGGGTGTGGCCACATGGCTCATAATGGCCATGAGTTCCTGCTGCACACGGTAGACCAGCTGGCGGTTATCTTCATCGGCGCCCAGCATGGAGCGCACCACTCCCAGGCAGGCGTTGAGTTGATCGATCTGGCCATTGGTCTCAATGCGCAGGTCGGTCTTCGGCACTCGCTCACCTTCCCGCAGGCTTGTCATTCCGGCATCGCCGGTTTTTGTGTAAATCTGTTTCATAGTTGATACAAATGAGTGTAACTGGCCAGCACATTTTTATAGCGAATCACAGGAGTCGCTACCGGCTCGCCTTGGGCATTGAACACTTGCGCCGCCGATGGCGGCATTGTGCCTTGAAACTGGGTGTAATGAAACTCATGCCCGCGATATTCTCGGCCATCAAGCACAAAACGGCGATAACCCAGCGACAAGTGGCGGTCGGCCTTGCGGGCTGTAATGGCATAGGGCAACACGCCACACATGGGCCACTCGCCCTCATCGGTAACTATCTTCTCGCACAGATACATCATGCCGCCGCACTCGGCCACGATGCGGCCGCCACGTTCGGCATAGGCTTTGATGGCCTGGCGTGTGGCTTGAGCTGCGGCCAAAGCCTCAAGATGCTTCTCGGGATAACCGCCCGGCAAGTAAAGCAGCGCCACGTCGTCGAGGACGGGCACTTGTGTTTCCGGATCGAAAAACGCCACATTATCCAGTGAATCGATTACTTCTTGATAAAGGAAGGAAAACGACTCATCGTTACGGGCTATCAGAGTTCTAAGAGTTGTTTCCATTCCACGTGCTGTTCTAATAATTCCACAAGTATGTTGTTCTCGGGTTGATGCGAGAAATCCAGTCCCAGGTAACGCGAGCCCTGTTCCAGTTGCCCATGTTTAGGCAGATAACCGAGAAAAGGCACTTGCAGGTCATCGCACACCTGTCGCAACATGGCGGCATGACGCAACGAGCCTACCCGGTTGAATATCACACCACCGAAGCGCACATCATGCCTGAAATTCACAAAACCTGATATGAGCGCAGCCGTCGAATAGGCCGCACTGCGAGCATCCACAATCAGCACCACGGGAAGGTCAAGCACAGCCGCTATTTGAGCCGACGAACCCTTGTCACGGTCATAACCATCATAGAGGCCCATCATGCCTTCCACTATGCACAAATCGGCATCATCGCCATAACGATGATATAGCTCACGCACATGTTCGGGTGTAGCCATAAATGTGTCTAGGTTAATACTTGGACAACCGCACACTGCGGCATGAAACTTGGTGTCAATATAATCGGGGCCGCACTTGAATGGTTGCACCTGGAGACCTTTAAAGCTAAACAATGCCATCAGCCCCCGGGCAATGGTAGTCTTACCCGAGCCACTGGTGGGCGCTCCTATGAGAAATCCGCGTGTCATTTTACGGGACAAAGTTAACTAAAAAGCACCATTCGCCGAGTCTATTTTGGCAGAAAATGCGCATATCTTTGAATATTTTAGAGAAAAGCAGTAATTTTGCATTAAATAATGTATTTGCGCACTTTCGGCGCACACCTAACCTTCTAAAAACATCATTACACTATGATGACAGCAGAAACCAAACAGGCCATCATCGACCTTATCAAGCAACAAGTAGTGCCAGCCATAGGCTGTACAGAACCTATAGCTGTGGCCTTGTGCGTGGCAAAAGCCACAGAACTACTAGGTTGCCGACCTGAACACATCGACTTGAGGCTCAGTGCAAATATTCTGAAGAATGCCATGGGCGTGGGTATTCCTGGGACAGGCATGGTGGGACTTCCCATTGCAATAGCACTGGGAGCACTCATCGGCAAGTCGCAATATGGACTTGAAGTGTTGCGCGACTGCAACCGCGAGGCTGTGGAAGCCGGCAAAGCATATATTGCCGAAAACCGTATTCACATCGCCCTGGAAGAAGAAGACTGCGACAAACTTTTCATCAACGTCACGGTGAGTGCCGGCGAGCATAAAGCCGAAGCACGCATCAAGTCGCACCACACCCACTTCGTGCTGCTACGAAAAGACGGCGAACAAATTCCGGTGGAACCGGGCGATGCCAAAACTGTCACCTGCGATGGACAACAGACCACTGCCCACGAAGAGACACAGGTGGAACTCACACTGCGCATGGTATTTGACTTTGCCACCGAAACCGACGTGGAAGACTTGCGCTTTATCCTCGAGGCTAAGCGACTCAACGAAGGGGCGGCCGAAGCCGGACTGCGTGAAAACTACGGCCACCAACTGGGAAAAACCATGTGCTCGCCACTGGGCAAAGGCATCATGGGCGACAGCATTTTTTCTAAGGTGCTGAGCGTGACCAGTTGCGCCTGCGATGCACGCATGGCCGGAGCCATGGTGCCGGTCATGAGCAACTCGGGCAGCGGCAATCAGGGCATTTGTGCCACACTGCCTGTGGTGGTTTTTGCCAAAGAGAATCATAACACCGAAGAGGAACTCATTCGTGCCCTCATCATCAGCAACCTCACGGCCATCTACATCAAGCAGAGTCTAGGTGCCCTTTCGGCTTTGTGCGGCTGCGTGGTAGCCTCAACGGGATCGTCGTGCGGCATTACCTACCTCATGGGTGGCACATTTGAGCAAATTTGCTACTCGGTCAAGAACATGGTGGCCAACCTCACCGGTATGATTTGCGATGGCGCGAAGCCATCGTGTGCACTAAAGCTCACCAGCGGCGTGAGCACCGCTGTGATGAGTGCCATGCTGGCCATGCAACACAAGTATGTCACCTCGGTCGAAGGTATTATCGACGACGACGTGGACCGCTGCATCCACAATCTCACGGCCATCGGTTCTAAGGGCATGGATGTAACCGACCGGTTCGTGCTCGACATCATGACCCACAAGTGAGTGAGCCATTCGGGAGAGGGAAAGCGAATCGGCCAACTTGATGTGGCCCACCCTTTCCACCCACGATGTTATTCCAATCGAGTAGGTCGGGGAGCGTGAGCGTTTAGCTTGCGCTCCCTTTCCTCTCACACCACCGTACGTGCCGTTCGGCATACGGCGGTTTAATTTGTTTTCAAAGAGTGTCTAATCTCGTAGTAGTCAAGCACGCTCACTAATCCTCTGCGTAGCAGGATTTCTTTGGAAATGGCTCTGACAACGCATGTCCTGCGCACCACCCATTCGTAGCGGTCGCCACAATAGGAGGTGACTTTTGCCAGGTAGTTGTCAATGCCAAGTTTCCGCAGTCCCCACGCACGCTTTCGGGATGTCTTCCATTGCTTCCATATCACTTTACGTACCATTGTCCGCACATGGGCGTCTATCTCCGCCATCTTGCCTTTCATGTTGGCTATAGCAAAGTAATTTATCCAGCCACGGATTGTTTGGTTCAGCTTGGTGATACGCTTGGTCATGGAGATACTCCAGGAACGTTTGCAGAGTTTCTTCAGTGTTCGTTTAAATTTTGTCACCGAACTTTCATGCGGTCTTGTAGCCCATGTCTGTGTCTTTGGGTTCTTGTGGAAACCAAATCCGAGGTATTTCAGTTTGCTCGGACGGCACACATGGGTCTTCTCGGCGTTGACTTTCAACCCGAGTTTACGCTCTATCCATCGGGTGATGGTGTGCATTACTCGGTTGGCGCTCGCACTGCTGCGAACTGCTATCACGCAGTCATCGGCATAGCGAACCCAGTTCAGCCCACGTCGCACAAGTTCCTTGTCCAGCTCGTTGAGCATTATATTGCTCAACAATGGCGATAGGTTTCCTCCTTGCGGCGTTCCAACTTCCGTGGCTGAGTATATGCCGTTATCCATTACTCCCGATTTCAAATACTTGCGTATAAGGCTCTCGGTGTCCGGGTCACGGATTACTCTGCCGACATAGCTCATGAGCTTGTCTTGCGGAACGTTGTCAAAGAATTTCTCCAAGTCTATGTCCACTATCCACTCGCAGCCGTCATTGACGTACTCCAACAGTTTCAGCACGGCTTGCTCACAGCTCCGCTGAGGGCGAAAACCATAGCTGTTCTCTTGAAACTCCGACTCAAATATCGGCGTTAGAACTTGAACAATGGATTGTTGGATAACTCTGTCAACTACACTCGGAATGCCAAGTTTACGAACGCCTCCGTTGGGCTTGGGTATCTCCACTCGTCTTACAGGCTTGGGGCGATACTCGCGCGCAAGGATTGACTGCTTGATACTCTCCCAATTCGTGTTCATATAGGCTCGTAGCTCCTCTAAGGACATGCCGTCTATTCCTGGCGCGCCTTTGTTCGAGATTACTCGTTCCAATGCTAAGCGAACATTGCTCTTGGTCAGTATCTGTTCAATTAGTCTCATCTTCCGTCTTTCTTAATTTCCGCTTCCTTCGCTGCTTGTGCCTACCTCCTTCTATTCCGCCTCATTTACGTTTCGGCTCCTATTGTTGTCGGCTATCGCTCGGGAACATACATTTTCGATTAACGTTACAAATTATTCGGCCCTTCGCCTTGACTTGCACGAAGTCGGCTACTTCGGCCTCTGCTGACTTCTCGGCATTCGTTGTTACTATCCTTGACAGGACTGCCGAGACCTCACGGGATAAGCCATACATCTTTCATCGTTTACTCGCCAGATTTACGCATCAAGGTTACGGTCACCTTTGGGAACTTTGTTGTCTGTGGCCAACTTGTCCGCTTGATACGCCTTAGTATCTGATTTCTGTTCGTCAAGCCACGATTTCGCTATCGCTTCTTCTCTCCCATGCGTCGCCACATGAAACTTGCGAGTCGCTATAGGGTTCGTCGGTGACTACGCCCCAAGTGGACTTTCACCACAGATGTATAACATGCCCGTCATACCACAAAAAAAGGGCGCTGAATCAGCGTCCTTTTTTTGCATTATCGTGATGTGAATTACTTCACAACCTTAGCAGTGCTCTGAGTGCCATCGGCATACTTGGTAACCACGATGTTCACACCCTGGAAAGCAGTGTCGCTCACCATACCGGCAGCGTTCATGTACTTCACGCTGGCAACAGTCTTGGCAGCATTCACATCGCTAACTGCAGTGCTGGGATCCTCGGGAATATTAATCTTTGCAGCGCAAAGCTTCACGCGCTCCTCGGAAGTACCTACTAAGTAATCGACATTTTCATAGTCTGTATACTTGCAATATACTTTAAATTCATAATCGCCATTAGCAGCACCTTCTTTGGCTTTCACATTAAGTACAACAATTTCGCCACCAGGGTTTTCAACTTTACCATTATTAACACCAAAATAAATATAATCAGGCCAGTTTTCTGCATTATTGCAGTTGTCGCTCCAAGCAACAGTAGGGGTATTTTGACGGCCAGTGGTTACGATATCGGCACCACCATATTGATAAGTTCCATACTCATCCAATGCAGGCTCAAATGCCTCTGGATAAGTAAGTTCAATCTGAACGTTAGTAAAGTTTCCACCTTCGGGAAGAGTCAGAGTAAGGGGCATTTCAATAAGCTGGCCAATCTGATCCTTGCTTGTAATTTCAATGTCAGGAGTGGTCAGTGTCTGTGCACTTGCACCGAGAGCTACGAATGCAGCTGCTGCAAGAAGTAAAGATTTCATCTTCATAATTTAAAAATTTTTAAATTGTTAATGATTTTGAATTGTTTATTAATTAATAGTCCGTTATTTCTTTTTAGTAGGCTTTGGTCATGATGCACTTTCATCTTATTATCGGCTGTCTTTTAGCACATTAACCAATTAAAAGTGCAATTTTCCTCCACTTTCACCTGCAATATTACAAACAATTTTTTATTTGACAAAAAAAAATCAATATTTTCGCAACATTTTTTTGCTAATACTACGATTTTCCGTCAAACTGCTCATTATTTGAACTTGCTTCGGTCTATCTGTTACTTAATTCACAGCCTAGAACGGGATATCATCGGTGTCGCCTATTCCTAAAGCGCCAAAGTCGCCAGGTGCGGGAGGTACAGGCATTTGCGGAGCGCCAGGGATGGGGTTAACCACGGGCTGCTGAGCTGCGGGAGCCTGCGACATGGGAGCTGCAGCTGCAGGTTGTGCTGCGGGATTGTAGGGCTCAGCCTTCCAACCACGTATATCGGTATACCAGCGACCATTGAACTCGCGGCTTTCGATGTCGAAACTCAGCGTGATCGTGTTTCCCACCTCGCAGAACGCGTCATACTGGTTGATGCGGTCACCAAAGAAGTCAAACGCCACTTTCTTGGGGTAGGCCTCCATCGTTTCCAGGATATAAACCTGCTTGCTCCAAGCATTGCCGGCTTTTGACGTACCCGACTGCAGAGGTAACTTCTGTATAATCTTTCCTTGAACTTCCATAATGTTTTCCTTATCGTTAAAAATCGACCACAAAATTACGAATTCTCGGTCAAACAGCAAAATATTTTTTTCAATTAAAAATTTCGTGTTATCTTTGCATCGTGGGGAGAAAACGACTCCCGCATCGCACACATTTTAAATATAATATACAATATAATGACCGAAAACGAAACACTAGTAAAAGCAATTATCGAAGGAGCCCAGGAGAAAAAGGGACGAAGCATCACACACGTCGATTTGAGCGGCATCGAGACGGCTGCCACACAGGGATTTGTCATCGTCAATGGCAACACCCCCATTCAGGTGGATGCCATTGCCGACAGCATTCGTGAATACGTCGAAAAGACCACCGGCATACGCCCATTCAACTACGACGGCTACCAAAACTCGCAATGGATTGTGATTGACTACGGCTATATCTTTGTGCATGTGTTCCTGCCCGACTACCGCGAGCGCTACAACCTGGAGGAACTCTGGGCCGATGCCGTCATCACTTCCGTGCCCGACCTGGACTGAACATCAATGTAAAAGACATGACTAATGGCTGACAATAATAAAAATAAAGGATTCAAGCTGAATCTGTACTGGATGTACGCAATCATCGTGGGCGCACTGGTGGCCACGTTCTGGTTCACCGATAATGCCGCGACCAAGACCATGAGCATGACCGAGTTTGAGAAAACGGTCAAAAGTGGCGGTGTGACCAAAATCATTGTCTACACCAACAGCAACGAAGCCGAAGCCGTGCTCACCGACTCACTGGCTCGCGTCGTGTTCAAAGCACAGAACTACGAGCCACAGCGCGGCATGCAGGCCAAAGTAAAGACCGACATTCCATCGAGCGACAAGTTCACCGAGATGATTGAGACTTGGAAACAAGAAGGTGTGTTCCATGGCGAGGTGAGCTACGAAAAAGGAAGCGACTACGGGTCGTGGATTTGGTCGTTCGGCCCCATCATTTTGCTGGTCGTGTTCTGGGTGCTCATCATGAAGCGCATGGGCAACGGCGGCATGGGCGGCGGTGGCATCTTCAACGTGGGCAAGTCGCGTGCCATGCTATTTGACAAGGATAATTCCACCAAGGTCACCTTTGAAGACGTGGCCGGCCTGGCCGAGGCCAAGGTGGAAATCGCCGAGATTGTCGATTTCCTCAAGAATCCCGGCCACTACACCGAGTTAGGCGGAAAAATACCCAAAGGCGCGTTGCTGGTGGGGCCTCCAGGAACAGGAAAAACACTGCTGGCCAAGGCTGTAGCCGGCGAAGCCAACGTGCCGTTCTTCTCCATGTCGGGTTCCGACTTCGTGGAAATGTTCGTCGGTGTGGGTGCAAGCCGCGTACGCGACTTGTTCCGCCAGGCCAAGGAGAAGGCTCCCTGCATCGTGTTTATCGACGAGATTGATGCCGTGGGACGCGCCCGCGGCAAGAATGCCAGCATGGGAGGCAACGACGAGCGAGAGAATACACTCAACCAGTTGCTCACCGAGATGGACGGATTCGGCAGCAACAGCGGTGTGATTATCCTGGCCGCCACCAACCGTGCCGACATTCTGGACAAGGCACTGCTGCGTGCCGGACGATTCGACCGTCAAATCTATGTGGAACTGCCCGAATTGAGCGACCGCAAAGAAATATTCCAAGTGCATCTGCGCAATGTGAAGACCGACGGCAGCGTAGACATTGACCTGCTCTCGCGACAGACTCCGGGCTTCTCGGGAGCCGATATTGCCAACGTGTGCAACGAGGCGGCACTTATCGCCGCGCGACGCAAAAAACAAGCCGTGCAGCGACAAGACTTCATGGATGCCATAGACCGCATCATAGGCGGATTGGAAAAGAAATCAAAAGTCATCACCGAAGACGAGCGGCGCTCCATCGCCGTGCACGAAGCCGGACACGCCACCGTGAGCTGGCATCTGCAGTATGCCGACCCGCTCATCAAGGTCACCATCGTGCCTCGCGGCAAGGCTCTGGGTGCCGCATGGTATATGCCCGAAGAACGCCAAATCGAGCCTAAGCAGGCATTGCTCGACAAGATGTGCTCGCTGCTGGCAGGACGCATGGCCGAAGAGATGTTCTTGGGATTTATCGACACCGGAGCCCTCAACGACCTGGAGCGCGCCACCAAGATGGCCTATGCCATGGTCACCTACTACGGCATGAGCGACAAGTTGCCCAACATCTCCTACTACGACTCGTCGGGCCAGGCCTATGGATTCACAAAACCCTACAGCGAAGACCGCGCCAAGGCCATCGACGACGAGGTGCAGGCCATCATCAACAGCCAGTACCTGCGTGCACGACAGATTCTGGAACAATACCAGCGTGGACATCACGAACTGGCCGACCTCCTGGTGCAGCGAGAGGTGATTTACACCGAAGATGCCGAGCGCATCTTCGGCAAACGCCAGTGGCTCTCACGCACCGACGAAATCATCAAAGCCAACGAAGAGGCCAAGCGTGCCCGCGGCGAAGTGCAGGCCGACGACACCGACAATGACACCGACCCGCAGCCCGAAGGCACAACACCTCCACCCTTTAATCAGTAAGCGACATGGCAGAAAGCATCACCTACTCCAGCCGACAGAAAGAGGCACTCGTGTCGCTCATCATCGAGATGATTAACTGCGACCGCAACATCACGCTCGAAGAGCTGCACACCTCCAATGTCATTAATGCCGAGCTGGGCATCACCGACGACATCTTCCGTGTGGGGCTGGCACTAGACGCACGCTATGCGCTGCAAATAGTCAAGGAGATGACCGACGAGCAGAAACTATACACCGGCCTGCTGCTCACGCGCATCATTGATGCCGATGGCAAAGTGGAAGACGATGAAATCCAGTTACTCAACCACATCTGCAAGGAAACGGGCATCGATGTCCTGCTCGCTGGAATAAAAGATTAATCCACTTATTATCCATTAACTAATAAACTAATGGCAATGAAACATTTAGCACCTTTGGCACTGATGCTTGTCATGATGGCAGCATGCGGCTCGGCCACCGCCGGCGACTCGGCATCGTCGGCCAGCAACAAAACATTTGCTTTTCTGCGAGAACTGGGCCTGAATGTGGATCAAATCACACAGTTCAATAACGATGGTCCCATCTGTTTTGACAGTATTGTTGAGCTCAACAAGGAGCAAGAAGAAGAGTTGCTCAAGAAAGTGGGTGATCCTTTCCGCATGGAAGATGGCGAGATCGAAGGCTCATTCTCACTGTTGGGCATTCGCGCCTTGCCGGCTGGCTACACTTTGATTTTATATAGCGTGGAATTTGGCGATGGCTCCAGTAGAATCTTCGCCATATACGACAGTGAGGGCAACACCACCGACTACCTGGACACCGGCTACTGGACCGACCAGCACGGCATCGAAGCCAGCGACGACTACACCACAGGTGAGTCGTACGGCGATAACACCCAGTGCGTCTTCGACTCGCCCACAACCATGAAACTGGAGCGCAAATTCAACCGCTACTCGTGGAAAAGCGACAAAGAGAACTACGAGCAGGAAATGATCAAGGAATTTTGGAAAATCGAGAAAGAATACCTCTACCGCATCACCGACAAGGGTACATTTGAATTGGCCGACATCAAAACCCGCCAGTCGGGTCCTGTAGAGCCGGAGATGGCACTGCTGGAAGAAATCAGCGACATGAGCTATTACACCGGCATTTCGGCGCTCGACCACCTGAATGAACTGGCACTGCGACCCGACGTGAAACAGGCTGCTGCCGCACCCGAGGGACAGGCCTCCTACCGCCTGCAAGGCATCGTGGAAGAGTGGTACCGCACCAAGCCAGAGCAGTTGCTTGAATGGATGAGCCAACACCGCGACTTGAGCAAAAACGCAGTGACAGGCATTCTGGAACAGTGTTTCTCTACCGGATGGATTAGCAAGGAATCACTCATCAAAATCATCGACAACATGCCCGATGGCGAAACCAAAAAGTATATCGAAGACCTCACAGCGCAATGGGGACCGGCCGATGCCGTGGGATGATAAAAGCCTTTTGTAATGAAAATCAAGATTTTTATGGGCATCGTTGTTGCCTTGCTGGTTCTCACCGCCTGCACAGGTAGAGGCAACAACGATAGCAACGACCGCACGCACCAGCCCAAGCACGCCCATGAGCTGCGTTTTCTACGTGATTTGGGCATCAACCCCGACTCATTGCTTGCCGGCGACCGGTGGGTCATGCCCGAGGGCGATGATTGGGAAACCACCCACAACAGGTGGCTCAACATGACTCAGATAACCAGCCTGGGGCTCGACCAGCTGTGTGATGCAGACACATCCATGTCGCCTATCACGCTACAGGCCGTATATCCCATCGACGAGCGCCTCACCTTGCTCATCTTGCATCAGTATCTGGGCGACTCGGCTCCAGTGCGCATAGTGACCTACGATGGCGACGGCATTGCCACCGACTACTTGAGCCTGGGCACCTGTCAAGGCGTGAACACCATCTACTGGAACGACGGCAAGCACGCCGCAGCAGTGGAAACAGCCTCCATCACCTTCGCCGGTCGCAACATGACCGTGGAGCGGCAGTTGCAGATGCGCTCGGCGCAGCACGACGTGCTTTGGACCGCCACCGGCAGCGATTCCTACGAGATAGACTCACGCGGATACGTGCTGCACCGTGATGCAAAATCTGATTTGAGTGAGATGACCGACGACATGCGAGCACACCGATTGCTGGAAGCCGCCGGATGGTACTCCATACAAGACGAGCAGGCCATGGATGCGTTGAGCTCTTGCGCCGGCGACCCCGGCACTGCAGCATCTACCCTGGGCATTGCCGTGTGGCAACGGCTTCTCAGCTCGCCCTGGACCACAGCGCACTGGCTCTACACACATCAAGACAGCCCACTGGTGCCCATGCTGGCCAGGGAATCAAAAAGTGTCGTTGATGGCAATGACCTCAAACGACACACACTGGAGGCCGTACACGACCCCGACCAAAAGTCTTTTATGAAAAAAATTCTGCTCGACAAGTAGCCTCACATTCATTCACGCTGCATGGCGACAGCAATGGATTGCCACAGCAGCACCAGCGACACGGCCACCATAGCGGCATATTCGGCAAGGTCGCGCACCGTGAGCACGGTGAGGTCATGGCTATCGATCAACCACCACCAGCACAAGCCACAAATGATTGCGGCCACGGCGCAGATGCCCCACCACACCCAGCGCAGCGATTGGCTGCGCTCGGGCAGTCGGTTCAGTACGCGCGGCGTGAACCAGCGGTTGTCGTGCGTTTGGTACCCCTGCTCCTTGAGCAACGCCCCTAACTTGATATCGTCTTCGTTTCGTTCCATCGTTTACTCGTTTTTTAGAAATTGTGCCATGTGTGCCTTTGCACGATGTATATGACTCTTGACTGTGCCCTCGGGCAACTGCATGATGCGGGCCACTCGCTTGATGGGCTGATCTTCGATATAGAACAGAGTCACAGCGGTGCGCTCATCGTCGGTCAGGTGCCGCATGGCTTCCCGCACCGTTAATCCCGTGTCCCACCTGTCGCCATCTTCCTCGCTCGCTCCCAGGGCACCAGGGGCAAGGTCGCCTTCCAGTGGTGACTCATGCCTGCGACGGGTGTGAGTGTAAAACTCGTTATAGCCTATGCGATAGAGCCATGTAGCAAACCCCGCAATCCCCTTAAAGGCACGCAGATTCAAGTATGCCTTGATAAAAGTTTCCTGCGCCAAGTCGTCGCTCAGGGCAGCATCGCCCAGCGTAAGATTGAGAAAAAAGCGGCGCAATCGCGGCTGATAAGCCTCGACGAGCTGGCCGAATGCTTGCCGGTCGTCGGCAAGCACACAGCGTGTGATGAGAGCCAGTTCGTCGAGTTTTTTCATCGCAGGTACCTTCAATTGAGATTATTGTTGAGGCTCGTCGGTGGCACGTGGTTGCTCTGGTTGAGCCTGCTTGGGCTGTTGAGGTTGCTGCGTGCCGAACCAGGCCTGTTGCTGACGCCAGGCGGCGATGGCCCGCTTTTGGTCCTGATAATTGAGCCACATCTTGCCCAAGCCCAGCAAGAGCATAATGGAGAACATGCATGCCAACGGTGTTCCGCCTGCCACCACAAAGAACAGCATCAGTGCAAATCCCACTACGGCCAGCGTGAATCCACCTTTCATCTGCCGCCAGTCAATCTGATCGGTCAATACGGGCTGTTGGCCAACGGGAGTTTGGTAAGATTGCGACTGGAATCCTGCCGGTGGCATTTGAGAAGCGTTCTCGGGCTGAGTCTCACCTTCACCCGTGCGCAGTGGGGGCGGAGTGGGAGTATACACCACCTTGGGCGACTCTTGTGGAGCACCAAAGATGTAACCGGGCAACGGATAGTTGTTTTCGATAGCTTTTTCCACCATTTTATATTTGCGACGGCGGTGCAGGTAGTAGAACAGTAACGAGAACAAGACGATGAATGTGATGCCTGTCATCACATAAGACACGATATCTCGCACCATATCAGTCATACTTGAATGCATATTCATCTGAGCCTCGTGTAAGCCAATATCGGTTGGTGTTTCGACCGACGAGAGTGCCGTCGAGTCGCTTTGTTCTTCGGTGCGGTTCAGATTGAGCACCGTGTCGTCGAGCAAGGCGGTGATGCGCTTCGACAGCGCGTTCACGCCTAGAAAGCGTACGGTGTCTTCACCATTGGTGATAATAGTGGTGTCGCCATGAGTAACGATATTCCTCTCGGCCACGGCGGTTGCGGTGCCCAGCACCGCCACCAGCAATAACAACATTAACTTTTTCATATCGGTCAATTTTATTATATTTCACAATTTCGCCGCTCTTGCAGCAGCGTTTCATGCATTAGACGCAACAAAGATAGAGAAAAGTTGCACTCATGGCAAAAAAAATAGCATCGCCACAAGAACTTCTCACAAAACTCGGCTTCAGTCCATTTGATTACTTCCCTTTCTTGAACGTAACACAAAAAGCAAGCAATTCTTTTGCATTTTGCATTCTTATTTGTAACTTTGTAACCTAAACTGTTAACTATGGAAAAGGTTATTGAAATACCACAAATGCAATTAATAATGGCCTTTGTGTCCACTTGCATAGAATCTACTGCTCGATTGCTGAACACATCATACAAAGAAGTATATCAGCGCATGAACAAGGTGGGAATGATTGAACATTACATTATTCCTCATTATGAAACCTTGCATACTGAAAGTCGCGAAAATGTAGCCAGAGGCATGCTGGAATGTCTTAAAATCTGGGAGGGCAAGAAATGAACAAGATTATTGTTTTCCACGGCTGTACAGAAATCGTTGAGCATCCTCTGTGCAAATTTGGTCGCCCATATCTTGACTTTGGCCAAGATTAGCTTTTCTTGCAAGATTTCTGAAAAGACTATAACTTTGTGACTTGAACATGTAATCATATCTCGTTAATGATGGAGGAGAACGTAAAGAAATACGATTTTGACCGTGTAGTGCGATTGGTTATCACGCTGGTAACGGTGGCACTAGGCATTTATGTAATCAACTATCTGTCGCCGGTGTTGCTGCCGTTTGTGATAGGTTTTATTTTAGCCTACATCCTCGACCCTTTAGTGGGCTTTTTTCAGAACAAGATGCGCGTACGCAACCGTATGCTCTCGGTCATTCTCACGCTGATGACCGTGGTAGGTGCTGTGTGGCTGGCGTTGTGGCTACTCATCCCCTACCTCGTGGATGAAATATCTGAAATGGCCAAGATGCTCACCACCTATGCCAAGTCATCATTCAGCGTTCCCTACATTCCCGCCGCTGTGCACGATTACATCCGCCAGTATGTAGACGTGCAGCAAATCTACTCGCTGCTCAGCAAGGAGCAATGGATAAAACTGGCCAACCAGGTGGCCACCGGCACGTGGTCGTTTGTGGGCGGCACGCTCAGCGTGATTCTCAACATTGCCTCGTGGCTCATCGTGCTGCTCTACATGTTCTTTGTGATGCTCGACTTCGACAAGCTGAGCAAGGGTTTCAAGGGAGCCATACCCAAGAAATACCGCCGCACGGCCTTCAAGGTGATTGGCGACGTGCAGCACACCATGAGCCGCTACTTCCGCGGCCAGGCCATGGTATCGTTTTTTGTGGGCGTGATTTTTGCCATCGAGTTCTACATCATCGGCCTGCCCATGGCCATCGTGTTCGGTCTGCTCATCGGCGTGCTCAACATGGTGCCCTATCTGCAACTCATCTCCATCCCTGTGGCGGCATTCCTGTGCCTGGTGGCTTCGGTGGCCACTGGTGGCAGTTTCTGGGTGCTCTTCGGCTGGTCTTTCGCGGCCTATTGCATCTGCCAGGTGATACAAGACATGGTGCTCATTCCGGCTATCATGAAGTCGGCCATGGGGCTGAATCCGGCCATTGTGTTCCTCTCGCTCTCGCTGTGGGCCTACGTGCTGGGATTCATCGGCCTGATTATCGCCTTGCCGCTCACCACGCTCATCATCAGTTACTACAGCGAATATGTGCTGCATGAGCCTAACCCGTTCAACAAGCCCAAGCCCAAGAAACCGAAAAAGGCTACCATCCCGGCTCAGAACGAAAACGCATCTGCCGGCCAGTAGCCGGATGCACAAAACTGAGACTGGACGCATGCAACATGAGACGCCGCGACGCCGTGCCATAGAGCATGTCGCCCACAATGGGACATCCCAGCCCCTGCGGGTGTGAGGCATGCACGCGCAACTGGTGTGTGCGGCCGGTGAGAGGCATGAAAAGCACCCGGGTGATTCCTTCTTCATGATTCCGGGCCATCACAGCAAAATGGGTCACTGCCCGCTTTCCGTGTTCAACATCTACAACCTGCCGCGGGCGATCTTCGGCGTTAGGCCGCAACGGCAGGTCGATGATGCCCCCATCACGATTCACAATACCGGCCAGTTGCGCCACATATTCTTTTCGCACTTCCCGCTCGGCAAATTGCCGTTGCAGTTCTTTGTGAGTGGTCTTATCTTTGGCAAACACCAGCAACCCTGAGGTTTCCTGGTCGAGCCGGTGCACCAGCATAGGGCCTGCCGCCTCGGGATGAAAGGCCACGAAACGTGTCAGTGCCGAGTCACTGAGCAACTTCCCCGGTTCCGACAACATTCCCGCCGGCTTGTCCACCACGGTGAGCCACGCATCATCATAGACCTCGACCAATTGTGCGGTGCACTCATCGGCCAGCACATTCGATTCCACATCCAAGCCCTGCAGCATGAATGAAAGAATGGGCAGACACTTGCTGCGGCATGCCGGATAGTAGTGTCCGTGATGGCGCACCTCGCCTGCCGGTGATTCGCCCCACCAAAACTCGGCCATGCACACAGGGCGCAGCCGCCTCTCGAAGGCGTACTGCAGCAACTTGGGCGCGCAGCACTCTCCTGCCCCGCCTGGTGGCACCGCATATCGCGGCTTATTTTCCCGACGGGCATAATCGGCAAATATTTGCGACAACGTCTGACGCTCGCCACGGGCGTTTTGTACCACGTAGAGGTCAAACAGGCGCTGCTGTAACTGCTCGCTCAGGCGTTTGCGCTGCACTCGCAACTGTGTAATCTCTTCTGTAGCCGAGGCCAGTCGCTCGTCCAGTACCACCAGCACATCGGCTTGTCGGCGACGCAATCGCTTCATCTCGGCCTTCATGTACTGGCTCTCGCGCACGAGTGCCTGCTGCTCGGCCGGCGTGAGGACAGACGATTCACGCAGGCTGTGACGGCGTTGGCGCGCTTGCTCGGCCTGTAATTTGAACTGGTCCAGTTCATGTCGCTGTTGAGCCGCACACTCGTCGCGCTCCTTAATCAAGGCCTGCAGGCCGGGGGCTTGTTGCAGCACGTCGATGCGATGATTGATGGCTGTAATTTCACGCTCGCCTCGCCTGAACTCGCCTTGCTCATCGAGCAGGTCGTAAATGGGAGGCACAAAGAAGTCATGGCGGTTACTACCGGCCAGATTACCCGAAAACGCCGCCAGGAAACCCGGTTCGCCACTGCCGTCTTCCACCACCAAGACACCTAGCATCTTGCCCTGTCGCAGTTCGGCAATCCAGTCGACGCGTGAAGCCACATACCGCTTCACTTGCTCGGCGGCTGCTACACTGAGCGGATGGGGCACATAATGGAATGGCCATGTAAACTGCCGGGGCCGCTCAATGGCAGCCACATCCTCATCAAACCGATGTAGTTTCTCATCATTCATCTTGCAAAATTAACGTTTTTTCTTCACTCTTCCACTATCAGTGCTGCATCAAAACAGTCAACTTGTGTTAATGTAAACAAATTAAAAAGAGTGTTAATTCTCAAAGGAGGTAAAAGGAGGAATTATTGCATAACAAATCAAAATTGTGTAATTTTGTAAAAATCATGTAACAGTTTCCATACTATAGCTACATTTTGCAATTTTACCCCCTATAAAATCGCACAGAAGACTAAACACCAATTCATTAACTAAAATATTTTCACTATGAGACAGTTTCTACTACCCAAATGGATGGCAACAGAACTGCTGACCCTATTGCTCGCAATGCTGTGCCCACTTGCTGCACAAGCCACCACGGCAACGGTTACTCATTTCAGCATTTCCGATGAAGAGAGAATAGACTCGGTGAAAGCAGCAGAATTTAACCAAGTGTTGCTCGACGCGCTTCATGGCGATGCACAGGCGCAATACATCGTGGGCTACCGCTACTATTATGGCCGAGGCATTGACCCTGATGCCAGCAAGGCTATCGCTTTTCTTTCGCGAGCTGTCGCACAGGAGCATCAAGCCGCCAGCGAGCTGCTCAAGCAAGTTCTCGACAAGGCTAACGGCGGTGACCGTACACGGTTCACAGCCGCCGAACTGGAAACAATCGACTCTATCTCGGCATCAAGCACACGAAACGACGATGTGCACATATCGGCCGAGGTGATGCCTTGTTACCCTGGAGGACTCAACGAACTGGTTAGGTTTCTTTCAACAAATATCCAGTATCCCGAAGAAGCCCGACAACGTAAAATTGAGGGCCGTGTGCTGCTAAGAATCGTGATTGACAAAACCGGAAACGTTGAAGACGTGATGGTGATGCAACCGGTAGACGAACTACTCGATCAGGAAGCCGTGCGGGTGTGCAAAATGCTGCCTCGCTTTGAGCCGGGCGTAGTGAATGGAAAGGCTGTGAGAGTGTGGTACACGCTTCCCATCAGTTTCAAACTGACCGATTGACACCCCGCGGCGTCGATAGGTGATGTTGCGGCATCGAAAAAAGAGTGACAAAAGAACCGTCACTATGTCACACACTAGCGCATGATTTCGCGCAGATTGGTGGTGACGTTGAGCATGAGTGTTGTGGCTCCTGTGTGGGGTTGCGCAAAGGCAACGCCAAAACCGAACGCCTTGACCTTAATGCCGGCTCCCACCGAAAAACCCGAAAGAAAACTGCGCTGATAAGACGACATGTCGGTGCGCGTCTTGTAGTTATATCCTAGTGCAATATAGGTGTTCTTGTTAGGCAAGAACTCCAGTCCCAGCACCAAGTGGCGCATGAGATTGCTGCCGAATCCGTTCTTTTTAATCAGAACCGATTCGGCATTGTTTTTGTCGGCAGGCACATAATAGGGCAGATACCACTTGGTGAGATGGTGTGCCGTGAGCGATGCACGGAACGGGGTGCCGTTGATGTGCTTGGTCACTCCCAGCAGCACATCCACGGGCAACTTGTCGCGATGGTCGGCAAACTTTTTGATTTGTCCGCCCAGATTGGTCACCACCAAAGATGCCGAGATGTCGTAGACCGGGTCGTAATAGTTCACACCAATATCCACGCCCAGCGCTCCGGCAGTGTAGTCTTCATATTTAGAATAAAGATACTTGGCCGTGATGCCGCCACGAAAAAACTCGCTGATGTCGTGACTGTAGGTAAAGCCCACAGCTATATCGCTGGCGCTGAACGACCCGGTTTTTACACCGGTGATGTCATAGCCTTCCATGGAACCATAGCCAAAGTACTGGATGCCGGCCGACCAAGCCCCATGCTCACCCGATTTGTGGGCAAACCGCGCTCCGGCAAAGTTGCTGCCTCCCAAGTAACGCATGTAATTCAGGCCTATCTGCCTGTCGTTCTCCGGTCCCAGCAGAGCCGGATTCTGGGTGGTGAGGTTTATGTCGTCGTCAATCACCGACACATTGCAGCCTCCCAGGGCGTAGGCGTGGGCCGACGGAGTTACGTTCAAGAAATTGTAGGCCTTGGTGCCGTCTTGCGCCGCAACTGCAGGTGCCAGCAGAGCGATGATGAATAATAGGATATATGTGGTAAGCCTGTTCACTGTCATGACTATATGGGATTGTTATTACAAATAACGCACGAGCCAGCCATTCTAGTATAATCGTTTACAATTTTTTTTAACTGAAGCATGAAATCGTAAAAATAGATGAAACATTATTAATCATTTACAAATATAAATGCGTTTTTATTGACAATTGCAAATTCTGATATATATTTGCGGCAAGTATTGAAATTAGTGCTATGTTAAAGACACGTTTATCCATAACGCTGGTATTTGCCATGTGTGCGGTAATGGCCTGCCTGGGTCAAGTGCGCCATGTGACCACCATGAGCCCGTCATCGCCAGGAAGGCCCTCGAGCGGCGTGGAAGTCTATGAGTTTGACTACGTAGATGTGCAGCCGCAGTTTCCGGGCGGTGAGCATGGACTTATCAACTACGTCAACAAGACGCGTGTCTACCCCTATCATGCCTACAAGAACAAGGTGCAGGGACGCGTGCTGTGCAGTTTCATTGTGGGCACCGACGGTCGTGTGAGCAACGTTCGCGTGATACGCGGTGCTGGCGACGAGGCACTCAACCGCGAGGCCATGCGCGTCATCGCCGAGATGCCCCGCTGGACAGTGGGCAAAGTGGGCGGCATGGCCGTGCCGGTGCGTGTAGTACTCCCTATCGCATTCAGACTTTAAAAATCGAGAAATTCACTTTTCCATATAGGCGATGCTGCAGCAGTTGCGGCATGGCCGTGAAATCGTTGGCTTTGCTGTGCTCAACGATGACCAGTGTGCCCGGTTTCACCATTGCTGAATTAAGAATGAGCTCGGGCAGTTGTGGCAATTGCGGCAAGTCGTAGGGGGGGTCGGCAAAGATGACATCAAATTGCTGGCGGCATGAGCCGATGAAACGGAACACGTCGCCCTTGATAACGGTCATGTTCTCTTCACCGAGCTGTTTTTTCACTTTCTGGATGAAATTGAACTGAGTCGCAGCCTTTTCTACACTGGTGACACTGGCACAACCTCGAGAGACAAACTCAAAACTGATGGCTCCCGTACCGGCAAACAAGTCCAGTACAGTGATGTCCTCAAAGTCGATGAGATTGTTCAACACGTTAAACAAGTTCTCGCGCGCCATGTCGGTAGTTGGGCGCGCGGTGATATTGGTGGGCACGTCGAAGCGCCGACGGCCATATTTTCCGCTTATGATTCGCATGTGGCAAGAAGGATTAAGTCCAATGGAGCCGTCAAGGCCTGGTCGCCCAGCCGCATGGCTGCGGCAGGATAAATGGCTGGCATTACATATCGCACATACTTACGCAGCAATGGTGCCATTTCGTCCTTGAGCTGCTTGTCGCCGGTGAGTTGGATTTCGTCGGTGAGTGGGTCCAGATCAAAGCTATTCCACGTGTGCAACGCGAGAAAAGCGGCATCGGTAGCATTGCGCAAGGGGAAACTATTGGCCAGCAACGTGTCGCCTTTACGATAGACCACCATGTCCATGTAGTCTTGATGCAAGTTGATAAACATGCGTGATATGCCCGAACCGTCATTCAGCCGCTTGAAATGTTCACACAAAGGATAGAGATGGTGCACCACCGGAGCCGTGCTGAACGTGCGCTGCAAAAAACTATACATGCCGCGTGGCAAGCCATAGGTCACTGCCACACCGCATTGCGGCAGCGAGCAGCTGAGCACGTCACAATCATCGGCAGGATACATGGTGGTGAAAACCTGCTCGGCCTGTTCTTCATCTTGGGCCACAGCCGGCGGAACTACCACAAAATGAGGGGCGGCAGCCACAATGTCCACGCGACCGTAATCGTCAAGCAAAACAGGATTATCATACACTGCGTTCTCTAGAGCCGCAATCCAGCTGGTGGCAGGTTTGAGGGGTATTTCGCGAGCGATGAGCGAGTTTTCCTGAGCCGGCGTGAAGAGAATAAATTGCAGGCGACGCTCACCCACGGCAAGCATGAGCGTCCACAATTCGGGACGCTTGACCGTGATGTCGTCAGTGACAGTGGATAGGTTGCTCATAGGTGATAACTTTGCTGCAAAGGTAGTGATTTTTGACGTACTGATGAAAAAAAGCGCCAAAAAGATGCTCGCTGACACACAATACAGCGAGCATCCCTATTTATAAACTGAGCGTGAAACAATCAGCGTATAAATAATAATTCGCGGTATTTGGGGAGCGGCCAGCAACTGTCGTCCACAATGAGTTCCAGTTTGTCAATCTGGTAGCGAATATCGTCCAGCCTCGATGCCACCATATCATGATAGGCTATGGCTCTTTCTCGCTGGTCGTCGATGACGTTTGCTCGCTTGCGTGCCTCTATGAGTTCTCTGACCTGTTGCTCTATCGTGGCCGTGCGCTGCGCGATTTCCTCAATGAGCATGATATTGCGCGCCGACAACATCCCGGCTTTGTCCATGGAGAAGATGGCGGCCATATCTTTCACATTATTCAGCAACTGAGCCTGATAGCGCGTAGCTACAGGAATAATGTGATTCATCGACAGGTCACCCAGCACGCGGGCTTCGATTTGCACCCTTTTAGTGTAGGTTTCCCACTTCACCTCGTTGCGAGCGATGAGTTCTTTGCGGGTCATCACTCCCATGGTTTCAAACATAGTGATGCTGCTCTCATCGAGATACCGCTCAAAAATCCTGGGACACGAGGTCTCGGTGTCCAGTCCCCGCTGGGCAGCCTCTCGCGCCCATTGGTCGGTGTAGCTGTTGCCGTCGAAGCGGATGTTCCGGCACGCCTTGATGTCGTCGCGCAGTACCTCGATGATGGCACGCAGTGTGGCATCGCTGTGCCAATCATCGGCGGCTATGCGCGCATCTACACGCTCCTTAAACCGGACCAAAGCCTCGGCCACAGCAGTGTTCAACGCAATCATTGCGCAAGCACAGTTGGCTTCGGCCCCCACTGCGCGGAACTCAAATCGGTTGCCGGTGAAAGCAAAGGGCGAGGTGCGGTTGCGGTCGGTATTGTCGATGAGCAACTCGGGAATTTCAGGAATGTCCAGCTTTAGGCCTTGCTTGCCTGCCATGACCAGCAACTCATCGTTGCCGGCACTCTCGATGCGGTCGAGCAGCTGCGAGAGTGGCTTGCCCAAGAACGCTGAGATAATAGCCGGTGGGGCCTCGTTGCCACCAAGTCGCAACGCGTTTGACGCACTCATGATTGAGGCTTTGAGCAGGCCATTGTGACGATAGACGGCCATGAGCGTTTCCACGATGAAGACCGCAAACCGCAAGTTTTGCTGGGGTGTTTTACCTGGAGCATGAAGCAGCACACCATTATCGGTCGACAGGCTCCAATTGTTGTGCTTGCCGCTGCCATTGACTCCGGCAAAAGGCTTTTCATGCAGCAAGACACGGAATCCATGTTTGCGCGCCACACGGCGCATCACCGACATGAGCAACATGTTGTGGTCTACGGCCAGATTGGTTTCTTCGAAGATGGGAGCCAGTTCAAACTGGTTGGGGGCAACCTCGTTATGACGTGTCTTGCAAGGTATTCCCAGCTCGAGCGCCACAATTTCCAGTTCTTTCATGAATGCGGCCACTCGCTCGGGAATACTACCAAAGTAGTGATCGTCCATCTGTTGATTTTTGGCTGAGTCATGCCCCATCAGGGTGCGCCCGGTGAGCAACAGGTCGGGGCGAGCGGCATACAGCCCCTCGTCTACCAAAAAATATTCTTGCTCCCACCCCAGATTGGAAGTCACCTTCTTCACTGCGGGATCGAAGTAATGACACACGTCGGTAGCGGCCACATTGATGGCATGCAGTGCCTTGAGCAATGGTGCTTTGTAGTCGAGCGACTCGCCGCTGAATGAGATAAACACGGTGGGGATGCACAGGGTGTCGTCGATGATGAACACCGGCGACGTGGGATCCCAGGCCGAGTAGCCACGCGCCTCAAAAGTGGAGCGGATTCCTCCCGACGGGAACGATGACGCATCGGGCTCTTGCTGAACAAGCAATTTTCCGCTAAATTCCTCCACAACGCCACCATTACCGTCAAACTCGATAAAGGCATCGTGCTTCTCGGCAGTGCCCTCGGTAAGCGGCTGGAACCAGTGTGTGTAGTGAGTGACACCTTGCTCGGTAGCCCACTGCTTCATGCCTTGAGCCACAGCATCGGCCACCGTGCGGTCGAGCCGGGATCCACCCAGCATCACATCCATCATCTGGTCGTAAACATCGGCCGGAAGATAGAGACGCATTTTCTCGCGTGTAAACACTTTGCAACCGAAGTAACTTGCCGGCGACTGAGCCGGCACATTTACGTGGAGAGGCTTTTTCTTAAACGCCTCACCCACGACTTGAAATCGTAGATTGTTCATAAATCATTTAGTCTATAAAAAGGAATGATGCCAAAATCCGGAATCTACCATGCGGGTTAGCCATTCAGGATTTTGGCATCATGATAGTAATCATCAATTATAGAAGAGTCCTGTCCATTACCATGAAACGGAACCCGCCTACAATTTCAGGATGATGTTGATGATGGCGTTCACATCTTCCACATCCACGCGTCCGTCGCCTGTAATATCACTTGTTGCCCGCAACTCGTCACTTGCAGCCAAGCCCAGGATGATGTTGATGACGCCATTCACATCCTCCACATCCACGCGCCCGTCGCCATTCACGTCACCTCCCACCACAGGGGTTCGCGCAACACCGGCATAAATGGTTTCGAGCCTGGAGAAGACGAGATAAAGATTCTGGCCGGCACCGATAGAAGTCATGCCCACGTCTATGCTGGCAAGCGTAACGGGGTAGTTACTCACTTCACCGGGATTCATCCACTGCGCCATGGGCAGGTCTATGACCAGGTCTTGCTCTGGAGCAATCACGGGTGGCACTACCGTAGCATAGGTAATGCGGTTATTTCCGGCATACAGACCAAACTGCAGCTGCTTGACTGGAGCTGTGCCGGGGTTGAAGTGCAAGCGCAAGGTGTCGGGCATGCTCCAGAAGCGCAATTCCTTTTCGAGCAGGATGCGAGGTAACCGGCCCGAGGCCGAGGTGTAGTCCCAACGCAGTCCGCCGCCCTCAAGCTCGGTTGCATGGCCACCATTGCCCACGCGCTGACTGATGGTCCAAGTCGCAGGATTGAAATCATCGGCCAGCATCACGCGAGATACTGGAATTTCCACCTTTACCATGAGGGTATCGGCCACCTGGCCTAGACGGCCTATCACCATTGCCTCGCCATCGCGCAGCCCACGCAGCGTGCCCGTGTGCTCGTCCACCACGACCACGTCGGGTGCCTCGCTATGCCAGGTGAGAGCATTGGCACCGATTGGCATCACATGGTCGTTGATTGTGGTTTGCACCTGCACGGTATAGTCGCGCAAGCCGTCGTTAACAATCTGCTTGTGCGTGATCTCAATGTCATCTACGGCATTGCTCACCACCACGGGCATCGTCACCGTGGCATCGCCCAGCGTGGCCGTCAGCGCCTGTACGCCGATTCCGGTGACAAAGAGCGTGGAGTCGTTAACAATCTGGCCCAGCGACTCGGGGCATGAGAGCACCACACCTTTGACATCGGTATCAACAAGCATGCCATACTGGTTATATCCATAAAAATGCGGAGTGAACACACCATATTGCGGCAGATTCAGACTAAAATCCTGAAAACGGATAGCAGCCACCACATCGTCGTCGGGCGCACTGCTCACACAGTAGAACGCATTGCCGTCGGCACGCTCGTTGCCGTCGCTTGGGCGGTTGCGGGTGCCCAAAGTGCTGGTGTAGAGAATCGACGAGCCGCCACCGTCCAGGTTCATGGCATCGGTGGCACCGGCATATTTCATGATGGCGGCCAGCGCACTGGTGCGCACACCATTAGAGATGGGTGAGCGACCATCCACCACGCAGAAATACACCTTGTCGCCACCGTCACTGTAACCGATGCCGGTGCGCGGGTGCAACTGGTTGGCATCGCCACGGTCGCCCTCGCTGTTAAGAATCTCTCCATCGGCCAGAATTTTGGGATTCCCCGACACCACCTGGTCAGGCACCACACTCTGGTCGCCGCACGTCCACGTTGCATCCACCTGAATCACATCGCCCTCCTTGAGGCCCTGGACAAACTCGGCCGCCGAGCCATGCCCGTGAATCACGTAGGCACCGTCGGGGATAGTCATGTCGCCTGCGGTGCTGGGTGTGCCGGTAATGACCATGTGGAAAGTTCCCGCCGTCTTGAACGTCTCGCCTGGTGCCACAGTGGCGGTCACCTCACAACCACTGAACTCGTTGGTGCTGCCATAATAAAGGTAGTTGTAGATGGTAATGGCGTTGCTGTTGTTGCCGGCTTCATTGTTGATGTCACCCAGCGCCGCGGTATCTCCGTCGGGTGACGTAATGGTGCCACTGTAACGGAAAGGATTGATGTAGAGCGCGCCTGTCTCGTCGACGATAAAGTTTTTGTAGGCCGTTGTGTTGTAACGGGTGCGATATATTTCGCCATCACACACGGTGGAACCCACCGGCGACCCCACCACCGAAACACCCCTCGCAGTAGTGCCCGCCGTAGCAAAGAAGTCACCGTTAATGCCCACGAAATATCGCCGACCCGGCTGGCTCTTGCGCTTGGCCATGCTGGAAATGGTCTCATTGCCGGCCAATTTGTCGCGCGCGCTCACTCCATGCAGCGAGATGTAGGGATTGGTCATGTCCATCGTGGAATAGAACACCCGCAGGTGGTGTAGGTCGTTGTGGAGCCATAGCGAGGTCTGCATGGTACCGGGTCCCACCTGATTATGGAACAGCGTGTCTACCGTGTAGGTCTCACCATTGAGCACGATGTTGCCACTAGCCATTGCATTGCCCATCGTGGTGCCCGCCAACAAAAGTGTGAGTAAAAAGTTTTTCATAACACGTGTAATTAAATGGTGAAGGATGGTGTAAAGCGGCCACTTCACACCATCCTACAGAATCTTCAATCTAAGGCATCGGCCTGGGTAATGCCTGTTAAACCTTGAGAATGATATTGATGATGGCGTTCACGTCTTCGACATCCACCTTGCCGTCGCCGGTCACGTCGGCTTTGCCCGGATAATCGCCGGCCTGCTTGGTCTTGAGGATGATGTTGATCACGGCGTTCACGTCTTCTACGTCAATCTTGCCGTCGCCAGTCACGTCGCCCTTTTGGTAAGTGGGCTCTTGGCCTCCATAAGGCTTCACATTCTTGCCCATGCGGTAGATACCGAAACCATTCTGGCATTTGTAGGTGAGAATGGTCACATATTCGTTACCATCTTCGTCTACACCAGGGATGGCCTCAAGGCTGTGGATGCGGATACCACCATCGGTGGTATGACCCAGTGAGTCGGCGGGAATCTGCCAATATTTTTCCATGGAACTGAGTTCCAGGTCGGCATTCAGTTCCACAATGTTGGCCTGGCAGCCATGTCCGTCGCCCAGATATTGCTTCATGGAATAGAGCATGAAGTTGCGCCCGTCGAGATGGAACTCGGTCAAGCCATTGGTTCCGGCTTCGGGCTGGAGTTCCCAGTTCTCCACAGCGTTGAAGGAGTCCCACATGTCACCGTTAACCATATACAAAGCCGGTGCGCTGAAGAAACCATCAATCCAGAACAGGTCGCCCAGGTAGTAAGTGTCGGGGTCGCTTTCATCGGCACCGAGACACATCTTCACAAAAGGAGCATATCCCCAACTGGCCACTTCCTCGCTATTGGTACCATTGGCAGCACTCCATCCTCGCGGGAACTGAGTGATTTGAATGTGGTAGTCGGTGCCATCGAATCCGGGCTCCCAATCGCTGCCTTGTTCGGCATGCCAGCGATAGATGAGGTCGCTGCTGGCACCGGCACCCATCACATTGCACTGAGCCTCCTCGCGCGTGATGTCGCCCATCACGTCGATGTAGTCAATGCGTGCGCACACTTCCTCTTGCGTTTTGGCCTTGATGAGTTCGCCCACCGAGGTGAGCGCGCCAGTCTGGGCATCTACTTGATAGAGGTGGAATGAGCGTGTTGACTCGCTGGTATACTGTGCCAGCCACAGGTGGCCGAAGTGGTCCACACCGATGTTGTTGGCCAGCAGTGAGGACTGAGCGGTGCTTGCATAAGGCTCACCATTCAGCGTGAGGGGAGTTGCTCCCAGGTATTCGCCCGTTTTCACATCATAACGGAAGAGCACACACTGCATCTCGGTAGTTGTATCGTTGATTTGGTGTGTGTACAGTGGCGAGCACGTCTGCGCAATAAGCACCTCACCATTGTAGATAGTGGCTCGGCGGGCATAGTTGTTGGCAAACGGGAGCGCATTGTACTCAAGTTCACCGGTGTGAACGCGCGAGATGATCCAGTCATTGACCAGTTTGTAATCGCCTACGGGCTCGTAGGTCTGGCCATCGGTGCCGGCCATCATTGAGGAGATGGCGAGCAACCCTGTTGCTAGAGTGAGTAAAATTTTTTTCATGTCACTTGAATTTAAATGTTAGTATTTTTTTTTGAATCCTATTCATCATGGAAGGGAAGCGCAATGTCTCCCCTTCCGTCATTTGAATCAGAACAGATGCGTCAGGCGCGGATTGATGCACACGCCCAGTATCTTGTCGCTGTTGTCGTTGAATCGCTCAATCTTCCCCGTAGTGGGATTAAAGAACGACAGACCGGTCTGATAATTCTTCTCTGTCGCTGCAGCCCGGAAACCGAAATAGACGCGATGATCGGCATCATTAAGATCCACAGCCATCTGTGTCGTATAAACGCCCTCGGAATCGGTGGTGTTGATAGGATCGGCATCCATCTCAATGAAAGTGAGGTAGTTGGGATATTCAACCGTTGCATCGGCAGCAGGCAGCGCATATTGGGTGAATCCCACGCCAGGCGTTGTGCCCTTGGTCATCCACACGTAGAGGTAACCCAGTTCCTCGTCGAGGGTGAAGGCACGTGGCTGTGTGGTGGCAAGCACCACGGGATGCGGCACTTTGCCGGTGGTCTTGCCTATGTCGGCGGTGGAGAAACGGTAGATACCGTAACCCGAGTAGTTCTTTCCCCACCAGAACATACCGTCCTTGTCGATATAGATGCCAGTGTGAATGGCACCATAGGCGATACCCTGCCCATAATAGGCCAGCTGATTATTGACCACAAAATAGTCGGTGGTGGAGTTGAAGTTAGTAGTTTCCACTGCTCCACGGGTAGAGAGCGGTAAGCGCCGAATGCCGGTGTTGCGGTCGGTGTAGTAGAGATAGTCGCCGTCGGCTGCTCCCTGGAAGGGGTCGTTGAAGGCCTGCTGGCCCACATTGGTGACCATCACGTTCACATTGGTTCCATCGGCACTCATCACGGTGATTTTGCCATCGCCCAGCGTGCTGTTCTCGTCGTTAACGTAGTAGTACTGCTTGCCGCAGTCCAGGATATAAACGTTGTCCTGCTCGGTGATGCCCTGCTCGGTAGTGGTCTTCTCGGTGGCAAAGACCAGCGTTGTGGGCATATTACCCGAGCTCACGCCCATGTCGAAGGGCATGTTCTTGGTGCCCGCCGGCAGGTCTTCCTTGTTGATGAGCTTATAGGCCTTGATGTTGCCACCCAGTTCGGCATAATAGAGCGTAGGAGCAGGTACGTTAGACCCTACTTGAACATTCACATAGGAATCTTCAAGGCGCCGGTTTTCACCATTGACATCGAAGTAGGTTCTCAACTCAATGTGCTGTGAGCCGATGTTGCGGAACTTGAGCAAGCCCGGATCTTCGCCCTTGTAGGTGGTGATGGGCGTGCCGTCGGCCTTCATCGTGCCCTCGGGGAAGGTCCACTCGTAGGAACATTCCAGATTCTCAGGATTTGGCAACTCAATGCCCAATCGCACTGTCACATCGTTGATGACTACTGTGGGGGCACTCTGCTCGACAACCGAGAGGATGGGAGCGATGTCGTAGATGAGCAACGGATAGGTGCGCGTGCCCACTCCCTCAAGCATGAGCGAGACCTTGTAGAGGCCGGCTTCCTTATACTTGTGCTTAGGATTGGACTCGGTTGAAGTCGTCCCGTCGCCAAAGTCCCACGTAACAGCTCCGGTCTTGGCCGAGGTATTGTTGAACTGAATCGTGGAAACCACATAGAAGTCGAGCGTGTATTCGTCGCCATCCACATTGTAGGTGAAATCCACATCTTTACCCGGAAAATCACCATAGGTGGGTTCCTTGTCGACACATGCCACCAGCGTGAGCGCCACCAGCGCCATGAGTGCTATATTTCTGATTGATTTCATAGGTCTAAGAAATTAATTGAGTGAAACTTCCTTGTTGTCGGTTGTTTTACCGTATTTCCCGTTCTTGTCATAGACCCGGAATTCGGGTATGAGCGAGTAACTACGCGTGAAGTTGATGGCGTAGGTCTTGTCGGCGCTGTTGTAAATCCAGCCTTCAAACGGGATGGAACTGATGAGCTCTTTCCAGTAGGGCATGTACTGGCGGCGCACATAGGTGAGTTTTCCACCGGTGTCGTCGCTGAAGCGGCACATGAGCCAGGGCGACGATTTATAGACCTCGAAAATCTTGTCGGGGTCGATGTCGGCCGGCGCGTCGTCGCGAGTGGGGATTTCCACGATGGTGGTCACGTCGTTCACCACGGTCTCGTAGTAATAGTGATCCACTTCATCGGTGGTGAACCAGGCATCCGACTTGTCGCCCGTTTCGGTCACGGTGGGGAACTCCACCCCATACTTGGCATTCAACGCCTGGAATTGCTCGGCGGTGAAATCGTAGTTGATGTAAATGTTGCGCAGGTCGTTGTAGTAAGCACTGTCGCGGGTGAGGTAAGTGACCATGTGGTCGACAAACTCGGTCTTGAACGACGACGGATAGTACTGATTGAATTTTTCCTCGTCCCAGTCGGCCGGAGCAACCCACGATTGCGGCGCCAGCGTGCGCGAGGTGGGGAACGAGTCATTGAGCACATATTCGTGTCCGTCCCACTCGGCTTTGCTGTGTGAGTAGGTCTCTTGCAGTTGCATGCTGCGCACAGTGTCGCTACTGGCTATAGACTTGGTGTAGGCCAGCGACGAGGTGAGTTTGCTGGTTGCTTCGGCGGTCTGGTCGCGCTTGATGAGCGTCCACACCTCGCTGTGGTCAATCTCCAGTCCCTGGGCTGTGTAATACTTGGCCTTGAAGGTGGCATAGGCACCCGCCTTGACCAGCACCGAGTTCTGCTCCCAGTCAACCGTGGGCAGCACCTGGCCTATCTCCATGTTGTCGGCAAATGGGTCATGCACGGCGCAAGAATTCAATGCCAGAGCGGCTAGTGCCGCGATGAGTGATATGTTATACCATTTCATAATCTTCACAATTTGAAAGTTGTTGATGTAATCATGATGTTCATTCCCCGGTGAGTGATGTCACTTCTCCATAGGCATGCGCCCAAATCATGGGCTCTTGCAGCCACTTGTAGTTCTTGTAGGCTCCAAGTCGCTGGAGTTCCTTGCGGTTGTATTTCTCCTCGGTTTCGGGGTCGTAGTTGAGTCGCTGAATCCAAGTGTTCTCTTTCTGAGCCTCGGTGAGCCCGTCGATCCAGTAGGCCGCATAGAGGTTGTAGGGGCGGCGCAGGGTGGGATATACGATTTCGTTGTTGTCGCCTATGCCATAACGGTTGCGGTTGTTGCTATAGTGATAGCGGCGCATATCGGTCCACTGCTCGGGCTGCAGATACATGGCTATGTATTTCTGTTGCATGAGGTCGCTCAGTGAGAACTCGCTGGGGTTGAAGAACCAGTGCTTGTTGCCTCGCTCGCTGGCCTTGTGCACATAGTAAGTGATCACTTCTCGACCGTGAATGGTGGTCACCGTGTATTCCTCATGGTCGTCGAGGAACGACTTGAGTTGCATTTCCCATGCGTCTTTCGACTCGTAACCAGGTTTGCCTCCAGCCTGTGCATTGCCAGGATAGTTGTACTCCGGATCACTGTTGGGATACTGCTTCTGGAAGAAGTCCAAGTGGCGCTGAATGTTCCACTGAGTAGCCTCTTTTGCCAGCGCGCAGGCTTCGGCCTTTCGTCCCATCCAATAGAGAGCCTCGGCCTTGATAAAGTAGAGTTCCTCCATGGTGAAAATGGGATTATAGCAATTGTTGGCACCGGCATACGCTCCCATGTAGAGATTGGGATAATGGGCAATTTTGTAACTAGATCCCATGCCGATGTTATTCTCCAGATACCGCATTTTGATGCTTTCTTGCGTGCTGGAAGCGGTAGTGGGACCTGTGCGGGCTATCATGAGCAGGTTGCAACGCGGGTCGTTGGCAAAGCCATCGTTACGACCGCCTTCACCATTGAATAGTCCACAGTTCTTCTCATCATCGGGCGAACCCAGTCCCAGCAGATCCACCATGAAGAACTTGGAGGGGATGGCGTTGCCCAGCAGGTTGCCGCGCGACTCCCATGAGTTGATTACAGGCTGAGCCACACTCCACACAGCGTTTTGGGTGCCGGTGCCTCCATCAAAGTTGTAGCGAGGCTCATTGCCGAACCACGCACCGTAGAGCAGGCTGCCCTTGCGCCACTGGTTGATGGCCAGGTCGGCGGCATCAATAATCTTCTGACACATGGCTGGGCTGCGGTCCACATTGGGAATGTTGCGCAACAACAGGCGTGCCTTTATGGCATAAACCAGCCCTTTCCACTTCTCAAGGTCGCCGCCATAGACGCGGTCTATTGATTGGGTAATCTCTTGATTTGTTTTAGATTTAGTGAGAGATTCATCTTCATACATGGCAATCAGGTCATCGGCCTCCTTAAACATCCACTCGTAAATGGAAGCCTGCGTGTCGTATACGGGAGCGTTGACCTGATAGGCCTGGCTGCGCGGCATATCGCCGAAGGCATCGGTGGTGAGCTGGGTAGACATGAGCATGATGGTACGCGCTATGAGCTCATAGTTGGGCGAGTTAATAGCGCGAGAATTGTTCACCAGGTTCAGTGAATTCTTACCGATATCGTAGAAATGACGTCGCCACATGGGATGGCGGTTCATGGTGAGCATTTCCTGCTCGCACTTATAAGAATAGGCACCAATAGAACTTTTGCCGCCGGTGGTGAGCATCTGCGAGAAATAAGCGTAATATTCCGAGTGGTCATATACAATCTGCTGTGCATAGAAGACCACAACAGGCAGTCCCACCTTTGCGTCGATGTTATGAGCAGCATCGGGATCGACATTATCGTCCAGAATGTCGGTGCATCCCACTGTCAAAAAACTTGCAAAAAGAAGCAAAGCAAGATATTTTATTTTTTTCATAGTGGTCGTGGTTTTAGAATGTTGCTTTGATATTGAAATTGAAACTGCGTGACGCAGGCACACCATAATTGTCGATTCCCATGCCTCCAGGTCCACCTGCGGTAGAAGCCAACACAGCAGGATCATTGCCGGTATATTTTGTAAGCAGGAATAAATTACGTGCGGTTATGGTGAGGTTTAGACCCTTCACTGCCCAAGTCTTCTTGAAAAGATGAGTGAAGTCATAGCCTAGAGTCACATAGCTTAAACGGATATAGGAACCATCTTCAATAAAGTTGGAAGACACTTGATAGTAAGTGTTGATGAAGTTCTGATCCAGCACCACGGGAGTACGGTTAGGTTCGTAGGTGACGGTACCGTCGGCTGCCGTCACGGCCTGAACTCCTTTGAAGATAATCTCGCGGTTGCGATACTTATCGTAGAGGTGGTGCATGCCATTAGTGATGAGTCCTCGACCGGTAATGTTTGCAACATCACCACCGCAACGGCCATCAAGCAGGAACGAAAGCGTGGCGTGCTTGTAGCGGAAATTTGAACCGACACCTAACAGGAAGTCCGGTTCGCGATTACCGATATAAATTCCCTTCTGCGGACTGATAATGGGATAACCATTAGCATCGCAGATTACGTTGCCATTGGGGTCGCGCTCATAATCTTTACCGGAGATACCGGTAGATGAACCATTCAGGCGAGCCACTGGAAAAATGTCGCCATATTGAGTACCCTGGATTTCAATCACATCCTCAGGCAAACTTTTAACCCGTCCACGATTAAATGAGTAATTGGCAAATGCTGTCCAATCAAAATCAGCACTCTTGATGATGTCCTGTTGCAGTGTCGCTTCTAAACCATGGTTTTCTAGAGCACCTTCGTTGCGAGTTTGCAGGATAGTGCCTGATGCTGGAGATACACGCACGGTAACGATTTGGTTAAATACCGTTGTTGAGTAGTAGGCTAAGTCCAAACGTGTGCGGCTGTTAAAAAACCGCAAGTCCGCTCCTATCTCCCATGAACGAGTCATTTCGGGCTCCAAATCTGTAGCACGTCCTACTGTGGGATCCACGCCATAACCACCATCGGGGAATGTGACCCATTCTTTATAAGTATCGGAGAACTTGTTGGCAGGACCATCTTTACCCACTTTTGCCCAGTTACCACGAATTTTTCCAAAAGAGAACCAGTCGTTTTTCAGGTTAAATAATTCACTAAAAATCACACCACCGGTAATGGAAGGATAATCATAGATGGGTCTAGACGCTTGTTTGAATCTAGATGTACCGTCTCTACGATAAGTGGCGGATATTTGAGCCATCCCTTTATAATCAAATCTGAGTTCTCCAAAGTATCCAAACTTATTCCATTCTGTGTGATGAATGGAGGGTTTATTGGCTTTTAAGAATTCACCGTCGGAGAAGTTAGTGTTCTGAAAGCTATAAAACTCACCACCAAGTTGGAATGCCTCATTATAAAGGCTTGCACTTAGGCCGTTATACTCTTTATACTCAAAACCCAGTAACGCATCAAACCCAAAATCTTCGGCAAAGACTTTGTGGTAGGTGGCAAGTCCTTGTACCACCAGTTGCTCACTGCGTGATGGCGTCAATGAATAAGATCCATATAGACTCTGTTTATTACTCAGAGCAGTTTTCACTTCTTCATTCTCCGGATCCATTAAATCACCATCATAGAGTCTGGGGACGGTATAGCCATCGTAGGTGTAATGCGACTTCTCATAAGAGGTCTTACCCGTAAATATCAAGTCCTTGATAGGTTCGTAAGAAATAGATCCGTTAAGCATGACACGTGTGCTCTCATTGCGTCCCTTATCTTTATATCTGCTATAGTAAGGCGACACTCCGGCGTTGATGCGCTCAGTGTCGAGCATAGCATCCCAATTATCGTAACGCGCGTTCCAGTTAACATGTCCCTCAACGGTTTGGTAATCAGCCATATTTTTGTTGATTCCCCAATTATAAACAGTTGACATCATTCCCCCTGAACCGCGATAAATGGAGTTGACGATGTTGGCTTGAAGATTGATCGTGACCTGTTTACTTGGCTTATAAGAACTCTTGAGGAACACTGTGAGTTGTCTTTTGTAATCTTTGGCAATAGTACCTTGATTGTCCATAAACGCCACCGACCCATAGGCGTTAAACTTCTCGGTACCACCCGATACCGATGCATCATATTTTTGCATGATACCTGTCTTGAGCCATCCGCCTAGATTGTCGTAGAGAGTGTCTTCTGCCCTCATGTAGGGTCCCCATCCACCGCTTGCGGAGTTCTCTTTATACATACCCTTAGTGCCTGGCATGAAATGGGTCTGAATTTTAGGAACTCGCATGGCATTGTTAATTTCCAGCGTGGCAGAGGTGCTCACCTTTACACTACCGTCTTTGCTTCCGCTCTTGGTTGTAATCATGATCACACCGTTGGCGGCCTCTTGTCCATATAGGGCCGACGCAGCGGCACCCTTGAGCACTGTCGTACTCTCGATATCGTTCGGATTAATGTCTGAAAGAGATGATCCTGCACCACGCACAGCCACACCATCCACAACAATTAGAGGCTCATTACTTTGTCCCGTGTTCATGGATGAAATAGCGCGGATAATCACTTGTGTGTCGCCATTGGGCGAGCCACCGCTGGTACTCACTTGAAGACCGGCCACCTTGCCTTGCAGCGAGTTGGCAAAGTTGGTGGAACCACCGGCCGTTACTTGGTCGCTGTTGAGCGACTGCACGGCAAAGTTCAGTTTCTTTTTCTCTTGGGTTTGTCCCATGGCGGTGACCACCACCTCACTAAGCACCTGAGAGTTGTCGGTGAGCTGGATGTTGATGACCGTTTTTCCGCCTGTCACCTTGATGGAAACAGGGTTCATACCCACGTAGGAGACATCGAGCACGTCGCCGTCGCTCGCCTCGATGGTGTATTTTCCGTCGATGTCGGTGGCCGTTCCACGCGAGGTGCCGTGCACCTGCACGGTGGCGCCGATGATGGGTTCACCATCAGATGCCTGTGTCACCACGCCCGTTATTGTGCGAGCATAGCCCAGCACCGCCAGCAAGGAAAATATCAGAAGCAGTAATTGTTTCTTCATATTGACGCTTGGTTATGAGTTTATTAATTTGTTTTGATTTTTCACTAAAAATGTGGTTATGTCGCATGTAAATTCTGGCCACTTGGTTATGTGGGAGTTGAATCTTGGCATACAACCTCACAAATTTACAAATACTTTTTGAAATATCGCAAGGTTAAAACGAAAATCTGAAATGTTTTAAGATTTTTTAGGTTAACTACGTTTATTTATGGTTTTTAACAATTTCGGTCACTTGTTGAGCTCTCCATTTTGCGACTAGATGAGAATCAAATTCCAAATTATTAATCAACTGTGCCTCTGAACGACATCAAGCCCAGCGACGCTGAACCGCTGGGCTTGATGGGTTTTGTGATATGTTTTTTATCACTTGACGATGAACTTGCGTCCATTCTGCACGTAGATGCCAGCGGGCAACACTGAAGCATCTCGGCCCATGTTCATGCCCATCACAGAAATGATGTCGGCATCGCTTGCCTTGCTGACGCGCAAGGTCTCAACGCCTGTAGCCGACTGCAACTGCACATCGGTGAGCAACATTTCATAACGCATACCATTCCATGTGAAGATTCCGGTCACAGTCACGATGCTACCGTCATCGGGCATCACGAAGTCCTGCGGCAAGTAACCGAGTTTGTCACGCACATAGAGCTGCTGATCATCGACGGTTATGGTGTGAAAACGCCCAGCGGCAGCCAGTGTAACATTTTCGACCTTAGCCAGCTTGGAGATATTTTCGTCATTGAGCAGATCGGCCAGCTCGAAGGTGGTGGGCACCAGCACGTTATCACTTGTGACGGAGACGTCATCCATTGAGGTCAGCGCATCGGGCACGGCTTGCGCACGTTCACGTCCGGGCACATCGTCTTCGGGATCATCATCATAGAAGTATTGTCCGCGCTTTACATAGATGTAGCCATTAAGCACATCGTTGCGGCTCAGGTCCAGTCCCAGGTCATAAAATTCCACGGCTGCTGTAGCATCTTCCACATAGACGGTGCCGTCGAAGTCCACACCATTGACTTGTGCGTTATTAAGCATCAATTTGGCGGCAGTGCCCACTTCCAGGGCTTTGAACTCGGCAATGCTGGCCACTTCGGCATATTCGGTGACTGCGGGCGTGTAGGTGTCGGCGTTGGCGTCATCGGTCACCACCAAGATTGATTTAATCATCGATTGAGTGCCCCATTCATTGGCGGCGTTCTCGTTGTCGAATGTAATGGCTGTGGAATTGCCCGTCCACTGATATGTGTCGCTGTTGAGGGTACCATTACCCGCCTGAGCTTCGAGGAAAAACTTATAGTTCTGCACGGTGAATGTGATGGCCGTAATGGCTCGGCCCTCGTCGGCTGTAAGCGTGATTTTGCCGCCTATGGTAAGATACTTGCCGGCACTACGCTCCACATACTGGTTAGACTTGCTGGAACCGTCAACGGCAGTGAGCACAACATCGCCTTGACGGATTGTCTGGCCGCTGATCACGCCCTTCGTAGGGTTATCCCAGTCGGCGTTGGTCGCATACTCCAAATTGAGATTGTTGTTTACGAAATCATACAGATTCTCTTGTGTCTCAGCTGCAGCGTTCAGGCTCAGCAGGCCACACAACGACAGTGCCACAGCACTCATTTTTGTAGAAATGTTCATGTGATTATTAAATTAATTAGATATAATTGTTTCTATCATACTCTTTTTTTGTCATCAGAAAAGACATCCCAGCGACACGCTTGCCTCATGCCGGTGTGCATCGGCCAAGTGATGTATGTCGTGCCCCCAGCACAACAAGCCCCGAGCCTCGGCATACAATCGACATCGACCCGCAGCCAGCGGCATTGACCAGCGCACGCCGGCACTGGCGGTAATGCGCCCGGCAGTGAGCCACTCATATTGTTGCATGAGATACTCGTCATGTTCAACAGGAGCTTGCGAACCCTCGCTGGGCGTGCCATAGGTGCTGTCGCTCTTGGGATTTCCCCCTCCCCCAGCCCAGCGCAATCCGGCCATAAGTGTCCACGTGTGGTCTCGCGTGCACAACCAGTTGCGCCGCATGCTGGCTTCCACCGTGGTGAGACGCGTGTCCTGGATGCGAAAATAAGGGTAAACGATGGCGGTGACCTCGCCGCGATGGTGTCTTACCCCGGCCTCGATCTGCCATGCGGCCAGATGACGGTGAATGTTCCACTGGGCGGTGGCCGTAATCCTATAGTCAATTGCTTGGCGGCGGCCCATGAGGCGATTATCATAATATATCACATCGGTAACCCCGCCTTGCGTAATCGTACGGTAGGTGCGTTCATAGTCGCGTAGATTTTCATGGTTCCACGCTATTTCCAGCCTATAGATAGCTTGGGGCTGAGCGTGCTGGAGCCACAAGGTTGCTTCCCAGCGGTCGCCTTGATGCCGGTTGAAGTCTACCATAGATGGCGACTCCAGCCCGTAGTGCCCATGGCGATGTGTCCACGACCACTGCGCCACAGCACTCCACGACCTATGTTCATAACCACCCTGCAAGGCCAGTCCGTGACACATGTCCAGCAACGGGTGCTCGCTGTCGGCACTCACATATCCCTTGCCATCGGTCTGCTCATCGCGTCCGTAAAAGGCACCATAGTTCACCAGATAATGATACACGCGGTCGGTGCGGCCATAGGTGCGCAGCTGCACGGCCTCGGTATTGCGCCGCAGCAGGTAATTGGCGCCCAGCGTGGCACCGCGCCAGCGCCATGCGGCACCTGCACTGGCTTCGAGTTGCATCACAGAGTTGGTGTGGCGCGGATCTTTTTGCTTGGTACTGTTGGCCGCAATGTAGGCAAAACGGGCACCCAAATCCAGGCCCGGCACTATCGTCACCCCCACTTCTCCATTCAGGCCATATTGCTCGACGCGCATCTTGCCTCTGGTGGAATCTGTATATTCGGTTATGTCGAAGGGCATGGCATCGGGATTCAACCACACCGAGCCACCGGTATCATCACCCCAACGATTGCGATAATTCATGCCGCCGCGCAACACCACACGATGGCCTACGCGATAAATCGAGCGCACAGCGGCACTGGCCTGCCATATTCCGGACGAGGCTCCAGGCTGCGCCAGATGGCCTCGCTCGGTGGCCATAGTCAGTTGGGCATCGGCCAGCAGGTGCTGACTGCTGTCGACGGGCACATAAGTCGTAAGCGCGGCCGCATTAAGTGTGCGTAGCCATGTCCAGCGCGACAAGGCCTGGTCATAATCCAGCCACGACTGTGCTTGCGCCATCATTGCCAAGCCTGCGCTCAAGATAAAAATAGCCTTTTTCATTTCACATCGCGCAGCGAGGCGTGGTCGCTCTCTTCAAAGTCATCACTCGAGTTATTGGTATCTACATATACCGTGTGTCCCTGTCGACGGCTCTCGGCTTCATCCACACGTCGCTGTAGCGAGTGCCCTTGCCGAGCCGTGAGATAGACATAGCCCACATCTACCGCTGCTGTAAGCCGTTTGGCGGCCTCGTTCCAAGCCGCAGAATATACTTCCACACCATCCAGAATGCACTCCACAGGCACCTTACGGCAAGTGTAGGTGGGCAATGCGCGCCCTTCGTCATACCACACATTGCCGGCATCCATGCCAAATTCCAGCGGCGTCATGCCCGCCGGCGGCGTAAAGATAAAAAATGCCGGCGAAGTAGGACTTAGGGGCCACGCGGTCTCGTTTTCGTCGCCATAGCGCACCACCTTCAGGTAGTGGCTGGAAGGAATCTGCTCACTGGGCGAGGGATAATAGCTGGTGCTCGTGTAACGCTCAATGTCGTAGGTACAATAATAGTCGCTATGCGACAAGTCCACGCTAGCCGTGTAGGTGAGCGTGTGGTTGATGGCGCCATTGAGTGCCACCACTTTTTCTTCCCACGGCTCAAACGTGACTTCACCCTGAAAATACCAGAATCCGCTGGCCGCCGGCACAAAACCTGCGGTCTCATAGTTCAATTTTCCATCGGCAGTATAATTCTTGTTCTGGCTATAACTATTATAAGGTGTGGCCAGGGCCAGACATAGTCCCGGCAGGCTCACACGGTCGGCACTGTTGTTGGTCAGTATCACATACTTGTCATGATTGAACCAGCCCGATCCGTCATTTTTGGGGCAACCACCCACATAGAGTTCGCGTATGATAATAGCACTGGTGAGGGATTCGCTCACCTGCAGCACCACATGGTGGTCTTCTCCAGCACGAACCACAACATTGCTCGCCGTTCCGTTGTAAATTGCGCGCCATCCCTGGCGAGGCTGGCTCACGTGCGATACCGACGCTTGGTACACACCCACCGGCACGCCGAAGGTAGCTACTCCGGCAGCATCGGTTGCCTGTCGATATACGGCACCACGGCTGTCGGTGAGTTTCACTTCGATGCCCTCGCGCTCGTCCAGGTCGCCCTCGACCTGCACATACACAAATTCGGTCTCATAGCCCGTAGGCTCATTGTCGCTGCATGCCACCACCGACATGAGCACAATGATTCCAGTCATTATTAAAGTCAATTTTTTCATATTCTTTTTATAGTTTAACCCGCACCGACAGGCCATAGTAGAACGGCGGAATGTAGCCAGCGTTGTAGATGGTGGTGCGCAGTCCGGTCTGCCGGCTCTTCACGCGCGCCATCGAGTTCCAGAAGTTGTTGGCCAGGAACGACACACTCACATGGTTGCCTATTTCTTTGGTAATGTTGATATTTCCACTCACGTAGGCCGAGATGCGGTCGGGATTCAGATTATAATTATAGTTGGTTTTCACCACCATCGCCGCCAGTTCGTTGAAAAGCTGGCTGTCGTGGTCACGAGCCCAGATAAAACGCTCGGCGAAGGGCACTTTCACATCGGGTTGGTTCCACGTAGTGTAATACTCCGGCCACAGTGCCACATAGCAGTCACGCTCAGCACCAGTGTAGGGTGTGCCGAAATAGTCGGCGGGGTCGTCGAGCACATATCCTCGCGGTGCGCCACCGGCCCCTTCGCTCAGCGAGCGGCGACTGTCGTAGAGAGTGGACTCCAGTCGCAGACTGATGACCAGCCTAATGGCCGGTATGTGCGTAATGATGGTCACATTATTGTTCACCACATCGGTTACGCTACCATTGGGCACTGTGGCATAGGCCAAGCCTCCTTGCGCGGTGCCCTGGTAGTAGCCCACATATTGATAAGGAGTGATGCCGTCGCTCATGTAGCGGGCACCCGAAGGCATTGAGGCGATGAGCGTGTGCTCCACACCATGATAGTGGTAATAGGAACCGTCGATGCGCAAGCTGGTGCGCAAGCACGTCACGGGCTTGAAATCAATCACCCAATCCAGGCCGCTGCGAGTTATGGCCGAACCGTTTACATAGGTGTAATTAGCGTTGAAAGTGTTGCGCGTCTGATAGTCGAGTGTGAGAGGCGACACCTGGCCTGTGCGGTCTTCAACGGTCACCACTCCTGTGGTGCGGTCGATACTGTAGAGGCGATCGGCCGAGGCAATGGGGAAATCTCCTTCCAGTGACGCCTGCGAGGTGTAGCGGTAACTAAATGGGCTATACACGCTCGTACGCAAATAGGGACGGCAAGTCTTGTTATAGAAGGCCGAAAGTGATATACTGGCGAATCGCGCATCCACTTCGAGCCCCAACTCGGCCTGCTGGGCATACTGCCACTTCAATCCGGGATTATGTAGCGGCTTGAACGGAGTCACACTGTAGGCATAGAACGCTTTGTTGTCGACCGTTGAGGCAGGAGTGAACGCCATGCGGTCGGCATAGGCCGGAGCGGGATACAGCACCTCAAACGATGGCAATTTCACGCTCTTGCCCCAGCCACCATAGACGCTCAGGCGATTCACCACCCAGTCGTCGCGACGCTCCCACACCGTGTATCTCAAGTTGAATCGGGGTGATACCGTGGAGATGGTACCATATTGCGAGCCGGCGATGTGCGTGATGTCGTCGCGCACACCGGCAGTCAGTTGCAACAGACCTCCATGGTCACCCAGTGCCAAGTGCACGCGTTCTTCGCCATAGAGGGCCATGTTGTGCATCCAGGGCAAACGGTCGTAGCGGTATTCTCGCCACGTGGGGGCATAGCGCATATCGTTGTAGTAAGTGCCGCGGCCGCCGTTGCCGGTGGCAGTCCACTCGACTCCGGCCATCAAGCGGCTGGTCAGCTGGCCGGCACGGTGGTTCCACTTGGCCTTGAGTTTGAGCATGGTGCTGCGTGGGCGGTTGTCGCGAAAACTTTTCTATTGGTGTCCGCTAAAACTTAAAAATCGATAAATGACCCGTCCGCAATGCCGATCAACAGGCGTTGCGGATGTTTTTTCAAAAAAGTAAGCCCCCCTAATTGAAAAAATCGGGAAAAAGTGTGAGTTCCGGTGGCTCCTC
>JAGAYZ010000020.1 GCA_017940245.1 Muribaculaceae bacterium
ATGTGTACCTTTGTTCATCTTTGTTCAAGTTACCTGGTTTTTGTGACGAAAACAAAGGTAACGAAAAAGGCTGAACCTCGGCAACGGGATTCAGCCTGATTTTTTCAGCCGCTAAAAAAGTTTTAGCGGACACCAATAAAACTTTTCACATACCAGTAACCCGTGGGTCCCAGGATAATGGGAGCCGCAGGATTCTCATCATATTCGGTAGCGATGAAATAACCCTCTTCCTGCGCATGAATCTGTGGCTGTGCACTGCTGCTGTTATCGTTGCTTTGCGTGGTGCGACGCTTGTCGGCCAGAGAGAAATCGGCATGCACCGACAGGCTGGAGAGCCATGCTGCGCCCGGATTCCAGTCGGCGTTGACGGCTCCGCGCAGCACCAGGTCACGGGTGCGTGTGTAGGTGTCGACAAACTGGTCGGGGTCGGCCTTGCTATTATAGCCGCCTGCATTGCCGTTCACGTTCACTCCCAGCACGAGTGGCCGGCCGGCCAGCGACGCGGTAGTGCGATAGACCAGGCCGAGTGTGTTGCGCTGATAGGCAGTGTGAGGCGACGCCAGGCTGCTATAGCTGCGGGTGTGCTCCAGCGATGCGTTGAGCATACCACGACCCAGGTCGAGACCCTTGCTCACGGCCACTTGCTTGGTGTGTGGATTAGTAGCTAAAGTGATTTCCCAGGGAGTGTGGCCCTGCTTGGTGTTGACCTTGACGATGCCGTTGCTCAAGTCGCCGTATTCCACCGACGGAATGCCGGGTACTACCTCGATACTGGCCACACTGGCCGAGGCGATGGTGCGCGTGCTTGCGCCACCGGTTTCTCCCGGATCGGCATTGTTCTGCAAGCGTTGACCGTCAACTTCTATGGCCGTGCCAAACGATGCATTGCCCTTCTCGCCCTCACCTGCCCTGAGGGCGAGGCGCGTGTCGGTCATGAGCGTGCTGTTCACCGTCTTGCCACCGGGCAAGAGTGTAGCCATGTCGCTCACGTTCACAATCTGCTGGTTGTCGAGTGCCTGACGGTCGATGAGATAACTGGTTGTAGCACTCTCGGTTTTGCGACGGGCAGTGACCACCACCTGATCCAGTAGCAGATTGGTCGCCGCCAGTGCCACATGAACCGGCTGTGTCGCGGCTGTCACCTCCACGGGATGCCGCACTGTTTCATAACCCACGCACGATATCTTAAGCACCATCGTTCCGCCATGCGACACACGCAAGGCGAATTGCCCTTTCGAGTCGGTCATGCCCCACTGCTGACCCGGCTCAATCTCGACTGAAGCAAATTCGATAGGAGTTTTGCCGTCGGCCTCGGTGACCACACCACTCACTACATAACTCAGTGCCAGCGCTTCGACGGGGCACAGCATCAGCTCCACCATCAAAGCTAGCAGTGGCACCCACATTTTTTTGCCCGCGCCGCTCATTCTTCCTGCAGCGATTTGGTCCACTCACGGCGCATGAGCCGCACACTGGAAAACATGTCTATATAACCTATCTCGTCATGCTCGGCAAAGCTATAGGGCACATCCAGAGCCACAATCCAGTAGATTTGCTGGTTTTGCGGCATCTGGTACTCATGCGCTGGGTCGCAATGCTCGTCGTGGGTCCAGGTGGCTTGCAATTCCATGCCCTCCAGCGATTGACGCTCAATGTTCTGCCCCACAAAATACATATATCGCATGCCCGTGTCGCCACCCTCGTGTTGCGGATGCACGCCCAGGTAATAGGTGTGAGCTGCGTCGAAATAGGCATAGGAGCCGGCATCGCCGCCATACTGCTGCGGGCTGACGGGCCGACGGTCGTCGAGCACCAATGCTATCGTACCCTGTCCGCTGGCGGCATCATAGTCATAACGCAACTTGAAGTCGGCGGTATACTTCAGTCCCTTGCGATGCGCCACCGAGTCGATGTGGCAATAGATGTAACGGCCATAGTCGGCACTGCCGGGAGCCGGAAGCACAGCATGGTAAGGCATCGATACCACTGTAGACACCATCAGCCCCACCTCATTAGGCTCGCCCAGTGGACTGGCCACAAGATACCAGTCGCCGGCAAACGACTCATAGTCGGTCAGCGGGCCATAATTCATTTCCACTATACTATCCACCGGAATGGTGTCTGCCTCGGTGCCGTCGTTTTTCAACACATGCAGGCCGCGACCTGCTGCGGTGCCCAGCGGCACCACATCGAAGCGGCTAACCGTTGTATCGGGATATATCTCCTGAATGCCACCACGCAACGTGATGGCCGTGCGTCCCACGCCTGCATGCGCCACCATGGCTATAGTAGCCAGGAGCAGTAAACATTTTCTCATCACTCTAATTTCACAACTTATTGCGATTACTTTTATTTCGGCTGCAAAATTAGGCGAGATTTCGCACCACCCCAATCCCTAATTTTAGGGATTTTTATAACCACCTACTACCACCTACTAGTTACTAGCGCGCGAGGCACGGGCTTTGAGAGTGTTTCGTTCCCAGAACACACCGTCGGCATACCCCTGAATGCTCTTGTCGGTCTGGGCAATGCGCAGACGCTTGACAGCCCAGCGACAATAATCGCGGTTGATTTCCACACCGCAGTAGTGCCGGCCCAGCTTGGCTGCGACCACCGCTGCCGTGCCACTACCCATGAAGGGGTCAAAGATGTGGTCGCCCACACGCGATGAAGCCAAAATGAGCTTGGCGTAGAGTTTTTCAGGTTTCTGTGTGGGATGTTCGGTGTTTTCGGGCATAGACCAGAAGGGCACGCTGATGTCGTCCCAGAAGTTGGAGGGATGTGTCGTGCGGAACTTGCCGCCGGCGGTCTCTTCCCAGTCCTTGGGCTTACCATTCTCGCGGTAAGGGGCAATGACCTTGCGCTTCATCTTCACCGCTTCCAGATCAAAATAATAGTGATGCGGATCACGCACCGCAAACCAGATGTCTTCCATGGCATTTTTCCAGTTCGTTTTGGCACCACGGCCCTTTTCGCGCTGCCAGGTGATGCGGTTCATCACGGTGAGGTGTTCTTCGAGCACTTGCTGAATGGACGAGGTGCATCGCCAGTCACCACAAATGTAGAGCGTACCATGCGGTGACAGCTTGTCGCACACCTTGCCGAACCAGCTGTGCAGATATTGCTCATAGGCCGCCGAAGTCATCGACGTGAACTTGCGGCCGTTGAACTCCTTGTCGAGGTTATAGGGCGGGTCGATGATAATCAAGTCGAAGTGGCCGTCGGGAATCAGGTCGAGGCACTCCATGAGGTCGGCATTAATCACGCTGTCGTCGCGAAAGCCGCGGGCGAGGTCTTCAACGGTAATGATGGCTTGATCCAACTGCGAAATCTCTTGCTCCTCCAGCTGCAGTGTTCGGTTACGGGAAGCTCGTTGTTTAACGTCTGGCATTATGATTATCGGATTGAATTGCAAGGCGCCCGAACAAATGTGTTCTGGGCGCTTTGCAACTTAAATTAGCCATCATCAGTCGATGATTGTGAAACCGGTATACTTGTGCAGGCACTCGGGCACCACGATGCCTTGCGGCGTCTGGTTATTTTCCAGCATTGCAGCCATGATGCGTGGCAATGCCAGTGCCGAGCCGTTGAGTGTGTGGCACAAGTGGGTCTTCTTGTCGTCGCCACGGTAACGGCACTTGAGGCGGTTGGCCTGATAGGTCTCAAAGTTAGAAACCGAGCTCACTTCCAGCCAGCGCTGTTGTGCCCCACTCCACACTTCGAAGTCGAAGGTGATGGCACTAGTGAAACTCATGTCGCCACCACACAAGCGCAAGATGTGCCAGGGCAGGCCAAGCTTGTCGAGCAACGATTGCACGTGGTCTTTCATCTCTTCCAGAGCGGCATAGGAATCCTCGGGACGCTCGATGCGCACGATTTCCACCTTGTCGAACTGGTGCAGGCGATTCAACCCGCGCACGTCCTTGCCGTAACTGCCGGCTTCGCGGCGGAAACAGGCCGAATAGGCACAGCACTTCTTGGGTAACTGGTCCTGTGGAATGATAACATCGCGGAAGATGTTGGTCACAGGCACCTCGGCGGTGGGTATCAGGTAGAAGTTATCCACCTGACAGTGATACATCTGCCCCTCCTTGTCGGGCAACTGGCCCGTGCCACGACCCGAGTCCTCGTTCACCACATAGGGCGGCTGAATCTCGATGTAACCGGCCTTGCCGGCCTCATCGAGGAAGAACTGGATGAGTGCTCGCTGCAGGCGCGCTCCCTTGCCGATGTAAACCGGGAATCCGGCACCGGTGATTTTTACGCCCAGGTCAAAGTCGATGAGATTATATTTCTTGGCCAGGTCCCAGTGTGGCAGTGCGTCGGCCGGAAGGTCGGGCATAGGGCCACCGGTCTTCTCCACGATGTTGTCCTCGGCCGTCTTGCCCTCGGGCACACCGCTGTAGGGTACGTTGGGCACCGAGAGCAGAATCTCCTCGATAGCATCCTCGGCGGCTTTCACCTGGTCTTCAATCTCTTTATTAGCTGTCTTCAGGGCAGCTACTTGTGCCTTTACCTGTTCGGCCTCGTCGCGCTGTCCTTGTTTCATGAGCGCACCGATCTGAGCCGCCAGTTTATTGAGCTGAGCAGCATTGTCGTCGCGCCGCTTTTGCGAGGCACGGCGTTGCTTGTCGAGTTCCACTACACGCATGATGGGCTCGCGGCCATCAAACTGCTTCACGGCTAGGCGCGCAATCACCTCCTCGGGGTTGTCATTAATCAGTTGAAGAGTTAACATTCTATTATTTCTTTATCAGTGTTTTACGATTCATTACTCGCATGGTCGGCGATAAATCAGGCCAGCAGTTCGCGCACTTTGGCCGATATGGCCTTTCCGTCGGCACGCCCGGCCAATTGCTTAGTGGCCAGTCCCATCACCTTGCCCATGTCTTTCATGCCGGCTGCACCCGTCTGAGCGATAATGGCTTTTAAGGCTTCTACCAGTTCGTCTTCGGTGAGGGGCTTGGGCAGAAATTCATCGATTACCGCAGCCTGCGCAAGTTCTTCTTGCGCCAAGTCGGGACGGTTCTGCTCACTATAAATCTGGGCACTTTCTTTGCGCTGCTTGGCCATGCGCACCAGCGTCTTGAGCGCATTTTCGTCGCTCACCTCGCCATTGCTGCCGGGTTGAGTCTTGATCAGCAACAACTCGGCCTTGATGCCCTGCAGGGCCGTGAGGCGCACCTTGTCGCGGGCCAGCATAGCTGCCTTGATGCCCGCATTCACTTGTTCAAATATTGCCATTGTATCTATATTTTATATCATTCACACTACATCTTTACGGGTCAAAACCATTGTCTACCCGCTTATTTTGATTCAACCAACAAAATTACGATAAAATTGTGAATTATGAATAATGAATGATGAATTATTTGACTTGGACACTCATGAGATCATATTATTGGAACTCGATATTGCCTTGGTCGTAACGAAATGTGGTGCGTAGCGAAGTTCGGAACATTTGGAAAGTAGAACCTACATGGCAATAAAAAAATTGGTTCTGTTGTGGCAGAACCAATTTTTATCTTATCCGTCATTTTCGCTCTTTTAATCGCCGGCTCCAAAGTCGATGGTTGCGGCCGTACCGGGCTTGGCCGGAGCCGCAGGTTTGGCCTCGGTTGGTGCTGCCGAAGTCTGACGCTGAACGCGTTTCTCCTCTATGGCTTTCTTTTTGTCGGGATGACGCTTGAAGGCCGGGGTGCGCTCAAGCAGGTCGATGAGTTCGTCGTTGTCGATATCCTCGGGCTTGAGGATAAAGAACTGCGCCTCGGTCTGTTTGCGCTCATAGTCGCGCATGGCCTCGTTGCCATATTCGCTCGAGAGACGCTCGGCGGCCTCCTTGGTGGTCACCGACGGCTCCTCATCGGTGCGCGAAACGCGCGGGCGGGCGGCAGGTTCGTCGGGGGCATCGCCATCGAGCGACACCTTGAAGCCGGCAGCCAGCACAGTGACCTTGATTTTGTCGTCGAGCGTGCGGTCGTAGGCCGCACCGGTAATCACGTCCACTTCCTGACTGAAGTTCACCATGAAGTCTTCAATCTCGCTCAGTTCTGAGGCCTTGAAGGGATTATCGCTATCGGGATTGAAATAGACGTTGATGAGCACCTTTTGCGAGCCATACACGTCGCGGTTCTTGAGCAGCGGTGAGTCGAGCGCGTCTTCGATGGCCTTGGTCACACGGTGTTCACCCTCGCCGTAACCCGAACTGATGATGGCCACACGACCATCGCGCAGAGTGGTGTTCACATCGTTGAAATCCAAGTTAATCATACCCTCTACTGTGATGATTTCGCTAATGCTGCGCGCGGCTGTCGAGAGCGTGTCGTCGGCCTTGCCGAAAGCGTTGTTGAAATCCAGGTCGGGGTAAATGTCAATAAGACGCTGGTTGTTGATAATCAGCAAGGCATCTACATATTTGCTCATCTCGTCGGCACCGGCAAGCGCCTTGAGAATTTTCTTGCGGCCTTCAAACAGGAAGGGGATGGTCACGATGCCAATGGTGAGCTTGTCTTTCTCGTGGGCGATGCGTGCCACCACAGGTGCGGCACCGGTTCCTGTTCCGCCACCCATGCCGGCGGTGATGAACACCATCTTCGTCTCCTCGTCAAAGAGCTCGGCAATCTTGTCCTTGCTCTCGTCGGCGGCATCCTTGGCGCGCTCGGGGATATTTCCAGCACCCAGTCCCTTGGTGGTGTTGGGACCAATGAGCAAGCGATTGGGCACCGGTGACATGTTCAGGGCCTGCTGATCGGTGTTGATGACTACAAACGAGACACCATCGATGTTCTGCTCATACATGTGGTTGACGGCGTTATTGCCACCGCCTCCCACACCAACGACCTTGATGATCGTGGGTTGTTTCTTCTCGACGTCAAATCCCGGATCCTTGTCTATTGTGTTATAGATATTGCTGTTAGGAGTATCCATAATGTCTTCGTTTTAATCGGTTATTTATAGTTCTCGTCGTCATCCTCATCGGGATCACTCACCAAGTCTTCCAGCTTGCCTCTCAATTTGCCCCAGAATCCTTTTCCTTTGGGCGGCTGCTTTTTGCCTTTATCCTTTTCCTCGATTTTAGGCTCATTATCCTCGTCCTTTCTAGTCTCGATGACAGGAGCCTCATAGCTGTTGCGCTCCACACAACTCTCGCCGGGTTTCAGGTCTTCGGCAGCTTTGGCCACCAGCGAAAGCACATCTACATATTCCGGTTTATTGTAGCGCAAGTCGCGAATGTTGAGCGACTTGGGAGCCTGTCCCAGCGTCACTTTCACCTTTGTCTTTTCTTCCATGCGCTGCGCCAGTCCCTGGAGTTGCGATCCGCCACCTATGAGCACGATGGAGCGAATGTCGTCTTTGGTCACCGAGGCATAGTCGAGCTGCTTGTCAATGTTGGCGATAATCTCATCGGTGCGCGCGCTGATGTAGCTGGCGGCCTCACTGCTGGTCACACCCTCAATCACAAACGAATCCACATGCTTGGGATCGAGCGGATTGCTGATGTTCTGTTTCACACGCTCGGCGGTCTCCTCCAGCACACTGCAGCCGTTCATGATGTCGCGGGTGATGTTGCGTCCTCCCAGTGGCAATGTGGCCAGATAAATCAGCGCACTGTCTTTATAGATGGCTACAGTAGACGTTTCGGCTCCTATGTCGACCAGCATGCAACCTAGCGAGCGCTCGCTGTCGCTCAAGATTTGCTCGCTGGTCACCAGCGGCGTCACAAAATAGCGTTTCACACTGGTGCCGTAATTCATGCTCATCACACGCGTGAGGTTCATCTTCACTATGGGCTTGGCCACGATAAGATTCACCTTGATTTTGATGGAACTGCCAATTTGCCCCACAGGGGTCTTTGTCTCATTCTTGTCCACATATATGGTGCGCGGAACCACATCGATGGTCTCGTAATTCTTCACCGTGTTGCGGCTGGCATCACGAATAATGTTTTCAATGATATCATCGGTGATGGGCTTGGTGGCGTCCAGGCTGCGGTTCACCTCACTCACCTCGCTGTGCAACGACCTTCCGCCCACGCCCACATACATGTGTGTGACCCTGCCGTCGACACTGTCTTCAATGTCTTTGAGAATGCGCATTATTCCGCTTTTCACATTCTCCACATTGAGCACGGTGCCATAACGCACACAATTGGCCATCTTTTCTTCCACCAGGCGGGTGAGGGTCACCATGCCCGATGGCGTTTTCTCGGCGAAGGCGCCCACAATCTTTGAACTGCCTATCTCCAACGCTACAATATATTGGTTCTGTTCCATGTGTGATGAATTGATTATCGTTGTTATTTTTTCTTTGTTTTCTTCGGTTCCACTGCCAACGTGGCATTGTTCTCGTCAACCCCCATCGTTTCCAGGTCGGGAATCACCTCATCGTCTTCGGGGTCATAGGTCATGACTTCTTTCACGGCCTTTTTGCGGCGCGTGGCCACCACCTGGTGGCTCCACTTGACCGAAATCGTGTCGTAGGTTTCCCAGCCCTTGGCCGGCATCACTTCACGGTAGAAAAGTTTGAGTTTTTCAAACTTGTTCTCAATGTCCTCCACCGGCCCCATGTTCACAACATGGCCATAGATGCTGGGCACCAGAAACACGTTGTTGCTGTCGCGCACAGTATACATCGTCACCAATGTGCGCAGCAGTGAGTCATGCTCCACATAGCTCACCAGTGGCAGCAGCCGTGTGGGCGGGAAGCGCTGTGTGAAGTGTCCTTGCACCACGGGCACATCGCTGTGATAGAACGCCGAGGCATTCATGCGCTTTCCGGCAGCGTTCACATAGTAGGACACACCATCGCCGTCAAACACTCGCATCACCGGCACCAGCTGGCTGGCGCGTATCAACAGTTGGCCATCACGGGCCTTGACACACTCCACATTTTCCAGATACTCGCTCTTGCCCAGCACTTCCTCGATGCGGGCAGCGTTGATCTGCCACATGGGTTTTCCCACCACCTTGATGCCGCTCTGCGCCAGTTCGCCCATTACACCCTGCTCAGTTACAAACTGAGTGCTGTCGCTGTTCACGATTTCAACCTTCACGCGACGGCACAGTTCATCGGCCTTGCGCGAACGCGCCCACAAAATTCCAGCCACTAGCATGGAGGCAAGAACCAGCAAGATGATATTTTGTATCAGACGCTTCAACGCCGTTGTTTCTTCACTTCGTTACACACTTGTGGCAGCAGATTTGCGATGTCACCTGCCCCCACTGTTAAAAGGACTTCAAAGTTAAACATTTGTAGCGAACTAATCAAATTTTCTTTCGAATAAATCCGTTTTTCACCACATTTAACTTTTTCCAGTATCATTTCACTGCTCACTCCCTCGATGGGAAGTTCGCGAGCCGGATAAATGGGCAGCAAAATCACCTCGTCGGCCAGCGACAATGCAGCGGCAAACTCATCGGCAAAGTCGCGCGTGCGAGTATACAAGTGCGGCTGGAAAATAACCGTCAGCTTGCGGCCCGGATACAGGTCGCGCACGCTGTTTATACTGGCTTTCAGTTCATCGGGATGATGAGCATAATCGTCTATCATCACCCGGCCATGCTCGCCCGGCTCCTTGAGCCAAAACTCAAAGCGGCGCTTTGCTCCCATGAACGATGCCATGGCCTCGCGCATGGCTTGAGCCGGCACTTGGGCCAGCCTGCAGGCTGCCATAGCTGCTATCGCGTTCTCGATGTTAATGTCGACAGGTACACCCAGCGTGATGTCGGTAATGGTTTCCCATGGTGTCACCATGTCAAACCTAATCTCTCCTCCCCCTTTTCGCACATTGCACGCATGGAAGTCACCCTCGTTGCGGCTGTAGGTATAGGTGCGCACACCATCTTGCACTCGTGGCTTGAGTTTCAACCCTGTGTGCACAATCAAGGCCCCACCCGGGCGAATCAGCTCGGTGAAATGGGCAAAACTTTCCAAATAAGCCTCTTCGGTGCCATAGATGTCGAGATGGTCGGGGTCGGTGCTGGTCACTACAGCTATGTAGGGGCTCAACTGATGAAACGAGCGGTCAAACTCATCGGCCTCGATAACAGAATATGGACTCGTTTCGCTCAACAGGAAATTACTGTCGTAGTTGCGCAACACACCTCCTAAGAAGGCATTGCACCCCACACCGCTCACCTGCATGATGTGGGCTGCCATACTCGACGTGGTGGTCTTGCCGTGAGTTCCGGCAAAACACAGCCCCTGGCTATGCTCGGTGACTATTCCCAGCACCTTGGCTCGCTTCACCACCTCAAACCCATGCTCACGGAACCAGCACAATCCGGCATGTGTTGCAGGCACTGCCGGGGTGTATACCACCAGCGTGTGTTCACGATCGCGGCAATAATCAGGAATCAAGTCGGGATTCTCGTCAAACACGATTTCCACGCCTTCGGCCTGCAATGCACGGGTTAAGTCGCTGGGAGTTCGGTCATAGCCGGCAACCCGCTTGTCTTTCGACAGGAAGTAGCGCTCCAGCGCGGCCATCCCTATGCCTCCAGCACCCACAAAATATATCGAATCAAAATTCATGGTCACGTTATTTATTGGTTGATTTCTGCACCAGTTGCATCACTTCGTCGACGATGTGCTGCGCCGAGTCGCGAAGCGCCATCTGCGCAACGTTGGCCGCCAGCGTGTCCAGCACACCCTGGTCGGTCACGGTGCGGAGCATCGTGTCGACCAGCCTGTCGGCGGCTTCGGCATCACGCACCATAATGGCCGCCTGGCGGTCGGCCAGTGCCAGTGCGTTCTTGGTCTGGTGATCCTCGGCCACGTTGGGCGACGGCACCAAAATGCACGCTTTGCACAGCAACTGCAGCTCGCTGATGCTGCTGGCACCAGCTCGCGACACGACTAGGTCGGCCGCGCGGTAGGCCATGTCCATGTTGCTGATAAATGGCATTTGCACCACGTTGGTCACGCCCGATGCGCTCAGCGCCTCACGGCATTGCTCGTCGTAGAATTTTCCACTCTGCCACACCACCTGCACGCCTTGCGCTTTGCCGATACGAGCCAAGCCTTCGATCATGGCGTTATTAATGGTGCGCGCTCCCAGGCTTCCACCAATGACCAGCACCGTGTGACGGTCGGGGTCAATGCCCATAGCGCGGCGCGCCTCTTGCGGCGTAGCCACACAATCCAGCAGGTTCTGGCGCACAGGGTTCCCCGTGAGCACAATTTTCTCCTTCGGGAAAAACCGCTCCATGCCTTCATAGGCCACACAGATGCGTTGTGCCTTGGCTGCCAGCATTTTATTGGTCACTCCAGCATAGGAATTCTGCTCTTGTAACAGTGTGGGAATACCGGCTTTTTGAGCGGCTTTCAGCATGGGACCGCTGGCATAGCCGCCCACCCCGATGGCAATATCGGGGTTAAACTCTTTGAGGATAGATTTGGTCATGCGCATGCTCTTGAGCAAGCGGGCCACCACCTTCACATTACGCAATAGGTGTTTACGGTCAAATCCGCTCACCGGCAAGCCCTTGATAGGATAGCCTGCTGCCGGAACACGCTCCATTTCCATTCGTCCTTCGGCACCCACAAACAGGATGTCGGCTTCTGGCATGCGCCGGCGTATTTCACCGGCTATCGACAATGCGGGGAAGATGTGACCTCCCGTGCCGCCACCACTGATTAAAAAACGGTATCCACTCATATCGATTTTGTTTTAATTGTTATTTCCACACATTTTTGGGAAGAATCTGCGTCGGGTTCTCGGCATCGAGGCCTTCGGGCAGAACGGCTTCCTCCTGCTTGTTGTTCTTGTTGTTGTAGTTGGCGATGGTACGGCTCACGCTCAGCATGACCCCAAAGGCTATGCTCATCACGATGATACTTGTACCACCTGCCGAAACCAGCGGCAACGGCTGTCCCGATACAGGAAACACGCCCACGTTGATGGCCATGTGGAATAGCGCCTGAATGGTGATCATTGACGCCATTCCGATGACCAGCAAGCTGGGCAACACACGCTTGCTACGCCTCACTATCATGGCCGCCCGGGCCAATAGCCACAAGTAGAGCACCAACACAAATAGTCCGCCCACCAATCCTGTTTCCTCTATGATGATGGAAAAGATATAGTCGCTGAAAGCCAGCGGCAATCGGCTGCACTCGCGCGAGCGACCGGGTCCCACACCGTGCCAGCCACCATGGGCTTGCGCCATGCGGGAGAACATTTCCTGCTGGTTATAGTCAGTGATGGGACGATACACCAGCGAATCGCTCTCGAGCCATGCCGAAATGCGACCTTTTCGCATCTGTGTGCGGTCTTCCTTGTCTTTGACCACATTCTCGGTGTTGATCATCTCCTCGGTTTTCTCATTATGCTTCTTCAGGCCATAGAAACCGCCTCCCAGCACTGCATAGACCAGCAAGACCACAAAAATCTTTTTCAGTTTCGCGCCACCTATCAGCATCATCGACACGCTGATGGCCATCAGGATGAGCGTATTGGTCATACCGCTCTTGAACATCGTTCCACCATAGACCAGCACCGCCAGCGCGGCCAGCGCAAGGCCGCTGTTGCTCACGTCGCGGTTTTTTTGGCTTTTGGCCAGAATGTAGCTCAGTAACGTGACTATCGACAATTTGGCCAATTCCGATGGCTGGATAGTGAATACCAGCAAGCGCATTGACCGGCGCGCGCCATTAATCACATCGCCGAAAAACATCACATAGACCAGCATGGCCACCGTGACGAAAGCCAGACCTGGTATCATCGCCAGCAGAAACTCACTTTTGTTATAATCGGTGCGATGCAGGAAAAACACCAATATGCCTCCCAGTCCCAAGAATGCGCATTGCTTGATCACAGGCGCATAGATGTTGGCCGAGTTGGCCACCTCACGGCTCGAGGCACTATAGCTCTCCACGATGGAAATCACTATCAGAGCCAGGTAGATTCCCCAAATCCACGGGTCGCCGTGCTTTTGGGCAATTTCATTGAATCGGGTCTGTTTTTCCTCGGTCATAAACACATCTACATTTATAGGTTATTGACACACTGCTTAAACTGGTCGCCACGGTCTTCATAACTCTTGAACAGGTCAAAACTGGCACAGCACGGCGAGAGCAACACTGTGTCGCCCGTAACGGCCAGGTTGCGGCACTTGGCCACACACTCGGTCATGGAACCGGCATCGGTCACCACGGGCACCTTGCCGTCGAAGAAGGCGTGCAACTTGCGATTATCCACACCCAGGCACACGATGGCTTTCACCTTATCTTTGACAAACTGTTCAATCTCGCTATAGTCATTGCCCTTATCCTTTCCGCCCAGAATGAGCACCACAGGGTCGCGCATGCTTTCCAGCGCATACCACGTGGAATTGACATTGGTGGCTTTCGAGTCGTTGATGTATCGCACGCCGTCGAGTGTGCGCACATATTCCAGCCGGTGTTCCACAGCCTGGAAGTCGGCCAGGGCACTGCGTATCACGTCTTTCTTCACATCGAGCAAAGTGGCACTCAATCCGGCTGCCATGCTGTTATACATGTTGTGGCGACCCTTCAAGGCCAGTTCGTCTACCGGCACATCCCAGTACTTACCGTCGAAGTCAAACGTGAGCCGGCCATCCATGACATAGGCAGCACAACCAGCCTCGGTGTCGGCCGAGAACGGCAGCATGCGGCTTTCCACCTGCAACTGCTTGAGCTGAGCAGCAATGATGGGATCGTCGTGCCAGAAAATGAACGAGTCTTCTTTGCCCTGATTCTGAATAATGCGGAACTTGGCGGCCACATAGTTCTCCATTTTGTGGTCGTAGCGGTCAAGGTGGTCGGGGGTGATGTTGAGCAGCACAGCCACGTTGGCTTTGAACTCATACATATTGTCGAGCTGGAAACTGCTCAATTCTATCACATATACCTCATGAGGATCGGTGGCCACTTGCAAGGCCAGACTGTTACCCACATTGCCGGCCAGCCCCACGTCCAGTCCGGCTTTTTTCAAAATATGATAGGTGAGCATGGTGGTTGTGGTCTTGCCATTGCTGCCGGTGATGCACACCATTTTCGACTTGGTGTAGCGACCTGCAAACTCTATCTCGCTGATAATGGGGATTCCCCGCTCTTTAGCCTTGACAATGAGAGGTGCCGTTTCGGGTATGCCGGGACTCTTCACTATTTCATCGGCATTGAGAATCAGTTCCTCGGTGTGATGACCGTGTTCCCACTTAATGTTATACTTGTTGAGCAGATCCTGATATTTGGGCTTGATTTCACCCATATCGCTCAAGAACACATCCAGGTTTTTCACCTGTGCCAGCACAGCGGCACCGGCTCCACTTTCTCCTCCACCTAATACTACGATTCGTTTCATGACAATTGTCTATGCAAGTTTTATCTGTTTACTTTTCCTATTTACTATTCTCTTCTATCTCACCTTGAGTGTGACAAAGGTGAGCACCGCCATAAAGATGGTCACCAGCACAAAGCGTATCACCACCTTGGCCTCATGCACAGGGCGCGTGGGCCGCTTGATGGCGTAGGTCCACGTGAGTTTCTCGGGCCGTGCGGTGAAGTGATGGTGGAAAGGCGTCATCTTGAACAAGCGCTTATCCACTCCATGATGCTTGAGCTGATACTTGCGGTAAGGCACCTGGATGATTACCGAGAGTTCTTCAACCAAGAAGATGAGGCACAGCAGCGGAATGAGCCACTCCTTGCGAATGAGGATGGCAAACACGGCGATGATGCCACCCAGGCACAGGCTGCCCGTGTCGCCCATGAACACCTGCGCCGGGAAAGAGTTGTACCACAGGAAACCGATAGTGGCTCCGATAAAGGCTGCCGCATAGACTACCAGCTCGCTGCTCTCGGGGATATACATGATGTTCAGGTAGGAAGCGTAGATGATGTTGCCACCCAGGTAACACATGATGGCCAGTGCCACCCCTATGATGGCCGAAGTGCCTGCCGCCAGACCGTCAAGTCCGTCGGTGAGGTTGGCTCCGTTGCTCACCGCCGTAACCACAAAGATGGTAATGAGGGCAAACAGAATCCAGCCTCCCACCTCGGCATAGTCGCCCATCCACCGCGTGAAATAGCTATAATTGAAATTATGATTTTTCACAAAGGGGATGGTGCTTGTGGGCGTCTTCACAGCCTGCGTCTTGTGAGTAATCACCAGCTCGTTGGTCTGACGGTTTGACACGCTCACGTTTTCGTGCATCACGATTGCGGGGCTCAAATACATGGTGGCAGCCACAATGATGCCTAGACCCACCTGGCCCACAATTTTGAATTTTCCCTTCAGACCCTGCTTGTTGTGGTGAAACACCTTGATGTAGTCGTCGGCAAAGCCCAGCGCGCCACACCACAGGGTCGCCACAATCATGAGCAACATATACACATTGTTGAGCTTGCCCAGCAGCAGGCAGGGAATCAAGATGGAAATGATGATGATGATACCGCCCATGGTGGGGGTCCCCTGCTTGAGCGCATTGCCACCCTCTTTCTCATCGCGCTCTTTGTCGCACATTTGCGCCCCCTTCAGGCGGTCGATGATGCGACTGCCTATCACGATAGCGATAAACAGCGAGAGCACCAGTGCAAAACCGGAGCGGAACGTGATGTAGTCAAACAACCGCGCACCGGGCACGTCATATTGCTCTAGAAAATGGAATAAATGATACAGCATATTTCAATTTTTTGATACAAGACTTCTATTTACCCATTAATTACCTTGAGTATTTCTTCTTTGTCGTCGAAGTGGTGGCGCACGCCTTTCACTTCTTGATAATCTTCATGTCCCTTGCCGGCCACCAGCACCACATCGCCGGGCTTTGCCAACTGGCAGGCCAGGCGGATGGCATCGCGCCGGTCGGTCACTTTGAGGCACTTGGCGCGCAACTCGTCGGAGAGTCCGGCCTCCATGTCGAGCAGAATCTGTTCGGGATCCTCGCTGCGCGGATTGTCGCTGGTGAGAATCACCTGGTCGCTGAGCGATGCGGCCTCACGGGCCATGATGGGGCGCTTGCCCTTGTCGCGGTCTCCACCGCAGCCACACACGGTAATGACACGGCCACGGCCACTAAGCACCTCGTTCACCGTAGAAATCACGTTTACCAGGGCATCGGGCGTGTGCGCATAGTCGACTATGGCCGTGAAGCCCTGCGGTGCGCGCAAGGTCTGGAAGCGGCCGTCCACCGGCACCAACTGACTCATGGCCACGAGCACCTCGTCTTGCGGCAAGCCCAGCAACAGGGCGGCGCCATAGACCGACGTGAGATTGTAAGCATTGAATCGTCCCACAAACTGCACCTCCATTTCTTTGCCGTTGATGAGCAACGACATGCCGTCTAACCGATCTTCCAGCACCTTGCAGGTGAAGTCGGCCAGCGTGCGCAACGAGTAATGGTATTTGCTGGCACGAGTGTTCTGCAACATCACATCACCCACCTTGTCGTCGCTGTTGACCAGCGCAAAAGCACTGGCCGGCAATGCGTCGAAAAACATTTTTTTGGCCGCAATATAATTGTCCACCGTCTTGTGGAAGTCGAGATGGTCGCGAGTGAGGTTGGTGAAGATGGCACCGGCAAAGTGCAGACCATCGATGCGGTGTTGCACACACGCATGCGAACTCACCTCCATGAAAGCGTAGTCGCACCCGGCCTCCACCATTTCATGCAGCAAGCGATTGAGGGTGAGATGATCGGGGGTAGTCTGCTTGGCATGCTCCTCGGTGCGGTCAATCATGTTGCGCACGGTAGAGAGCAATCCGGCTTTATAACCCAGCAGCTGCACCAGTTCATAAAGCAGTGTAGCGGTAGTGGTTTTGCCGTTGGTCCCGGTCACACCCACCAGCCGCAATTTCTCGCTGGGGCGGTCATACCATTCGTTGGCCACCAGTGCCAGTGCCACTGTGCTGTCGGGCACGACCACAAAGGTCACGCCGGCAGGCACTTGCTCGGGCAATTGCTCGCAAATCACTGCGGCGGCACCCTGGTCGATGGTTTGCGGGATGAAGCGATGAGCATCCACAGCCACACCACGCACAGCCACAAAGAGTGCTCCGGCTTTTACCTGACGCGAGTCACACACCACGTCGCTAATTTCCACATTCCGGTCGCCCACCACTTGAATGGGCTTCAGTTCTTTTATGAGTATGTCAAGTTGTTTCATCTTCAATTCTATTACAATTCACTTCTAACTATTCTCCATTAATACCTATCCATGTCTCAAAACGAGGTTGATGATTTGGCCACGTACAAAATGGCTGCCGGGGCTCAAACTCTGTTGCGAGACGAAGCCCGAACCCGAGAAACGCACACACAGGCCGGCATCCTCGAGCCGTCTGACGGCTTCGCGCACACTCAGATTGCGCACATCGGGCACACCACCGCTTTGACGCTCGGGCGCACGCAGTTTACGGGCGGCCTTGTTGGTGAGCGACAGCCCTTTGCGCAGCGTCGTTTCCATCGACTTGCCGGCCGAGGCGTAGAATGTGGGTGGAGTGACTTCGTTTTTTACCGGTTTTCCTTCTTTATCCACCGTTATGGCATAATTGGGCGCATCACCCAGCAAACCACGGGCATACATCTTCGAAGCTACATTGCGCAGCACCATGCCGCTACTGGCTGCGGCACCACGATTGGCTCCCAGCATGAGCACGATGCACGAGTATTTAGGCTCTTCATAGGGGAAGAAGCCACAGAATGCCAGTCGCTTTTGCGTGCCATACTGCCCGCCGCTGATGGTGTAGGCCGTTCCGGTCTTGCCGGCGATCTCCACATGGTCGTCTTGTACCCACTTGCGGGCAGTGCCACGGCTTCCCCACACCACATCGTGCAGCATGATGCGCAATTTGCGGGCATTCTCGGGGCTGCACACCTGCTGGCGGATGTAGTTCACGGGCACGATGGAATCGGGCTCGCCCTCGCGCGAGAGTTTTTTCACCAGACGCGGACGCACATATTTCCCGTCGTTGGCAATAGCATTGTAGATGGCCAGCGTGCTCAGTGGCGGGATAAGTGTAGAGTAACCAAACGACATGCGCGTCAGGGCAATGCGGTCGGCCTTGGTGCGGCCCAGCCGCTGAATGATGGGTGTCATCTCTCCACCGATTCCCGAGTGGATTGGCTCAAAAAAGCCCATTTCGGCCAGTCGGTCGCGGAACTTGCCGGGGTCGCTGGCATATTTCTTCACGATGATGCGCGACATGCCTATGTTGGATGAGGTCTCGATAATCTGCCGCGGCGTGAGCTGGGCTCCTCCGTGCGGATCCTTGATGGGGCGGCCCTCGTAGTTCCACACCGAGCCGGTCACCATGGGCTGGTCTATATTGCTGACGATGCCGTCTTCCAGTGCCACCATCATGGAGATGGGCTTCATCACCGAGCCGGGCTCAAATCCCAGCACGGCATAGTTGCGCCCTTCCACATAACCGTCGCCGGTCTTGCTCTTCTCCAGGTTGGAGATGGCCTTGATTTCGCCCGTGGCCACTTCCATGAGCACGCAAGTGCCCCATTGCGCTTCGGTCTCGACACACATATTATATAATTCGGTCTCCACGATGTCTTGCAGCGCCACGTTGATAGTCGTGGTGATATCATAGCCCTTAAGCGCAGGCACACTCTCGGCCGTGACGATGCTGGCGTTGAGCTGGATGCGCTTGCCTTGACCCGGCACACCATAGAGCAGACTGTCGAGCGCCATCTCCAGTCCCGATCGTCCGTGCTTCTCGCTACTGAGCGAGTCGGCGGCCACAGTGCCTATACTGCGCGAGGCCATTGCCCCATAGGGTTTGCTGCGTTTGGCTTCGCGTTCGCCATAAAAACCGCTTTTGATTTTGCCCATTTCAAAGAAGGGGAACGACTTGACACGCTCAAACTCATTGTGCGTAATCAGGCGCCGGAACAAGCGATAGGCATGCTTGCCTTTCTTCTTGCCATAGGAAGAGAGCAACTCGTCTTTCCATTGCTTTGCGGTGCGCGACGGGTCGAAGCTGGCCAGACTGTCGCACAACGCCGGCAACTCGGTCCGGAACACGCTGTCGCGCTTAGCCACTGGCTCCCAGTCGATGCGGGCGGTATAGAAGTGCATGTTGGCTGCCAACACGGTACCGTTGTCGGCCAGCAGTTTGCCACGCTCTGGCTCGATGCGTGTTATCTGCGTGAGAATACTATCGGCCTTGTTGTTCCACAGGTCGGCTTGCACGATGGTGGTATTCACCATCCCCACCACTATCAGTGAGGCAAACAGCAGCATCCCCGCCACCACCAGCAGGTAACGCAAGAAGATGTGCTTCTTGTTGTTCTGTCGCTTACTCTTCGTTTTCATTTCTTGGTCAAATAATAAGGTGGACATTCAGGATTGGTCAGGTCTATGTGCATGGTATCTACAAAGGCCTTCATCTGGCTCTCTCTAATCATCGAATTATATTTGGCACTGGCGTTCACGCAGTCGGTCTTGGCGTTCTCCAGTTCGGTTCTGAGCGTCATCACTTCCTGCATCTTGCTCTGGCACTCAAATTTATTACCGATATACATCAGCATCAACCCCGTGATGAAGATGATAAACAAAAAATTGCGACGGAAGAAATCCAGCGACAAAAACGAGCGGCCCATGAGCAGTCCGCCCATGGCTGCACCGGCCTTGCTGGTCCGTTTTTTCTGATTGCTATTATTCTCGTTTGCCATTGCTGTATCTTGCTTGTTTACATGTCTATTCGTTCGGCAATGCGCAGTTTGGCACTGCGTGAGCGGGGATTGGCCTGAATTTCGTCGTCGCTGGGCACAATCACTTTGTTGTTCACGGCACGCAACGGGGCATTAACACGTCCGTAGAAATCTTTCTCAACGCGGCCTTCCACATTTCCGCTGCGCACAAAGTTTTTCACCAGTCGGTCTTCCAGCGAGTGATAGGTGATTACCACCAGTCGGCCGCCAGGTCGCAACAGTCCCAGCGACTGTTCCAGCAATCGGCGCAGCACGTCCATTTCATGGTTCACCTCTATGCGCAAGGCCTGGAACACTTGAGCCAGTTCTTTCTTTTCTTGGGCAGGTTTGATGAATGGTTTCACCGCCTCTATGAGTTGCCCGGTGGTTATCAGCGGCTGCGAAGCGCGCGCCTTCACCAGTGCGGCCGCCATGCGTCGCGACTGCTTAAGTTCGCCATACAGATAGAGCACCTGGGCCAGCCGCGCCTCGTCGTAGGTGTTCACCACCTGCGCGGCATCGGTCGATGCCAACCGGTTCATGCGCATATCCAGCGGTGCATCGGCTCGAAACGAGAAGCCTCGCTCGGCTTCGTCGAAGTGGTGAAACGACACACCTAGGTCGGCCAGGATTCCATCCACCTGGTTTACACCATAATAGCGCATAAAATTGCGCAGAAACGCAAAGTTGCTGTGTACAAATGTAAACCGCGAGTCGTCAAGCCGATTGGCATAAGCATCCATATCCTGATCCAGGCCATAAAGACGGCCGCCACTGCCCAAGTGCGACATAATGGCGCGGCTGTGTCCACCACCCCCGAAGGTAACATCCACATAGGTACCATCGGGCCTGATATTCAGTCCTTCAATGCACTCGTCAAGTAGCGCAGGAATATGGTAAATCGCAGGTTGCATGAGTATCCACTTACTACAGGAATCGGTTGTATTTGCCAGTCACTTTAAATTGAGCGTGTAAAATTACAAATTATTCCGCAGAAATTTGCATTTCTAAATTCTAAAATTTGCAATTTTTTATGGAAAAGTTATTAACAGGGTTGTTAATGGCGCATTTAATGCGGGTTCCAGAAAATTTATATTCGCAAATTTTTCACTTCCTTTATCACTTTCGCCACCAAAAAGTAACCCGCCCGCTTCTTGAAATATCTGCTGAAGCGACCGCCTCAAGCACGTCACTCATCTTCCGCTCACATTTTGTGGAGTATAAGAAACAAAACAAACAAAAATTCCACTTTTGTCACTTACACTCCACAAATCTCAAATTAGTACACTCAACAGAGCAGGCTACCACTCTGTGCCAGTCAAGAAATCACGCAAATGGATGTGACGAATACCCTCATAGTTTGTTCCCCCATACAGTTCATCCATCGAAACAACAATCTTGGGATAATTGTCTCGTATCATTGCCAGATTGCCAAACTCACGCTGCACAGTGTCGTCCGACGATAAGAGGTATGCCACCTGAACATAAAGCTGCTCATCATTTCTGCGAGCGACAAAATCAATTTCAGCTTTCTGCATATACCCCACAGTTACCTCATAGCCTAGCCTGTTAAGATGTAAAAACACCGCATTTTCAATCACTTTCTCTATACTTTTTGCCAAACCACCTTGCACTAGAATGTTTCGAATACCTATATCCTCAAAATAATATTTATCATTGATTTCAAATAACCGTTTTCCATGTATGTCGTAGCGGGGCACACGATGAATGATGAAAGCATTACATAGATAGGACAAATAGTTCAATATCACCTTTGTGGAAGTCTCTACACGCTGACTGTTCAGGTACTTTACAATGTTGGTAGCCGATATCGGCTTTCCTATATTGTCGCTGATGAATCTAACCAAATTCTTCAAGATAGGCACATTTCGTATTTGCTCTCGCTCCACAATATCCTTGAGCACTATGGTATTATACACATTTTGCAAGTAATCGGCCACCAAGTCGGTCTCATCTAGTCCTATGCGATACAATTGTGGCAGTCCGCCATTGGCAAGATAGCTCAACAAGGACTTGTTATCGTCGGGAAGTTGATGGAATTGAAGAAACTCACTATAATCCAGGCTCTGAATGTGATATTCCACACAACGCCCCGACAGATAAGAACTCAGCTCGCTAGAGAGGATTTTGGCATTGCTTCCTGTGATCATGATTTCGCACTGCTCCTGAGTATGAAAACTGCGCAGGCTAAGTTCAAACTGTTCAATGTTTTGAATCTCATCTATAAACAAGTAATTCCGCTTGTCTTTCTTCAACTTCTGTTCCACATATTTTGTTAAGTTGGAATGATTGGCAATTCCACTGAACTGCTCGCTTTCTTTATCAATGTAGATAATATGATTAGACGACGTGGCAGAAAGCGTGTTAATCACCTGCTTCATGACATAACTTTTGCCCACCCTGCGCTGGCCAGTGAGAGCTATTATGAGACCTTTCCCAAAAAGGCGCAACACCTTATCGGTGTAAAATGAACGATTGATGATTTCCATAATTGCAAATATTTCCAGCCACAAAGGTAATACATTTTGTGGAGTATAAGAAACAAAACAAACAAAAATTCCACTTTTGTAACTTACACTCCACATTTTTCTCATCAATTCGGATAATTAGAAATTTTCACAGCACATTCAAACCATTTATAGAAAATTTATTATTGCTGTCCGATAATAGTTTTCAACACCGCTGTAACAAGTTGATTTCAAATTGAATAATTGTAAATTCCCTGTAAGGGGCTTGGTCTTGATTGCAAGTCGGAAACTTGCCGGTGTGCTTTCGGCTGAAATTTGCCTCATGAAAAGTAAGCCCCACATTCTGCTTCTACTATGATTACATTGAACATCGAACATTGAACATCAAAAACAGAAGTCATGAACTATATGTTCTAAAGGGTTGTATCGTCCCGAAAAAAGTTGACGTCAACTTTTTTTCGGGACGACACAGCCTGTGTATCAGTTTATTAAATAATCAGAAAATCAGATTTATGGTGAAGCACACGTGAGGGAGGAGGCGGGGGGTTAGTTGCCCATTGATTGTCCTTGCTGCGAGCCTTGGCCGCCACCTTGCTGGCCGCCGCCCACCACGTCGTTGTTCTCGATGGTTTTGGCTGTGGTCTTAACCCGAGCCTTGAGCGAGCCAAAGCGGTAGCTGAGGCTGATGCGGAACCCTCGCGATATCCACTTGCCCTTGTTCCAGCCGGTGTAGTCGCCCTGGCTGATGTAGCTCTTCATGGTATTGAACTTGCTCGAGTTGAGGAAGTTGTCGGCACTCAAGCGCACGGTGAGTCGGTCCTCCTTGAGGAAGGAGCGCTGCAGGCCCAGGTTGTAGAACCAGTTGCCGCTATAATGCCCGTAGAGGCCGTTGATGCCTCCACTCCACTCGCCACCGCTCACGCTCAGGCGCAGCTTCCAGGGCAGTTGCTGGTTGAGTTGGGCATAGAAGAACGAGTTCCAGCGCTTGTTCTTCAGGTCGAGTTCGCGGCTCTCGTAGGTGGCATGTCCCACGTTTCCATTGAAGGTGAAGCTTGTGCTCTTGCTGATGGTCCACTGCATGAATCCGCTCAGCCCCAAGTTGCGGCTCTTGAGGGTGTTGGCATAGGTCGAGACGAAGATGTCGCCCTCGGTGTATTGCACGCCCGTGATTTGGTTGGTGCTGAAAGTTATGCTCGGGCTGAGGCTGAAGGTGAGTTTCGAGCCAATCTGCATGTAGGTCATGGTTATGCTGTGGTTGCGCGAGCTGCTCAGGTGGGGATTGCCAAATGAGCGGCTCGTAGGGCTCTCGTCAACGGCTGGATTCAGGTAGTTGATGCCGGGGCGCTGAATGGTAGTGGAGTAGTTGATCTTGAGGCTGTGGGCCCAGTCGAACTTATATTCCACGCTCAGGTCGGGCACCAGGTCGCTGAGGTTGCGGTGATAGTTGGCCTGCTTGCCGTCGGGGAACTCGGCATTGAGGCGGGAGTACTCGTAGCGCAGTCCAGCGCGAGTGGTCCAGTTATTCTTGCTGAAGCGGTAGCTCAGGTAGGCCGCCGCCACGTGGGTGCGGTGGTTGAAGAGGGTGGTGTTGTTCATCTCGGGCATGCCGGTGTAGTCGAATGCCGCCTCACTCTTGTTGAGGCGGTTGATGTATTTCACACCCGTCTCAATTTGGTGATACTTGGCAAAGGGGCGCGTCCAGTCGAGCTGGAAGGTGTGCTCGGCAAAGTTCTCCTTGGTGTCGTTGGTTTGACCAGTGTAGGGGAAGGGGCAGTTGAGCATGTCGCTGAAGCTATTGATGGTCTTGGCCGCATTGTGGTTGGTCGAGAGCATATAGCTCAGGGTGAGCAGTTCGCCTGGGTGACGCAGCTTGCGTTGGTAGTCGAGGCGGCCGTGCAGGTCGTAGAAATCGCCCTTGGGCGCGTGGCCATTGGTGGTGTACTTGTACAGGACGTTGCCGCTTGCGTCGGTCATGCGGGTATGGGTGAGGCCGTCGCCTCGGTAGTCGTAGTAGAAACCGCCAAACGAGAGCGACACGAGGTTTATGGTGTCGGGTTCCCAGCTGGCGCTGAGCTCACCGTAGTGCACATTCACTCGTGCTCGCGAGTCGTTGTCGGTGTTGAGCACGTTGCCAGTGTTGGCATAGGTGTACTCGCTCTCGTTCAGGTTGTGCGCCCCATGTCGGTTCTGGCCGTGGTAGCCATAGTTGAGCGAAGCCACCACCTTGTTCACTTGAGCAGTGATATTGGCATTGCCATTGATGCTGCCGGTATTGTTCACACCAGCACCCACGGTGCCGGTCACGCCATTCATGGTGGCGCCACCGCCGCCAAAGTCGGCCATCACAATGTTGAGAATAGCGCTAGTGCCCTCGGCGTCATATTTTGCTCCCGGATCGGTAATCACCTCAATCTTTTTAATCATGCTCGCAGGCACTGCCTTGAGTATCTCCTTCATGTTCTGGCCGCTGAGTGCAGGGTCGGGGTGACCGTTGCGGTAGACCTTGAACGAGGTAGTGCCTTTAACCCTAATCTCGTCTTGCCCATCGACGGTTACCATTGGCACCTTCTTGAGCATGTCGAGCACGTTGCTGGTCTTAGAGTCGGCATCGGTCTGCACGTCGTAGCTCAAGCGGTCAATCTCGGTCTTGACCAACTGTCGCTGAGTGGAGACCACCACCTCCTTGAGGGTGGTGGACTGCGTCGACAGCACGATGGTGCCCAGTTGTGCCACAGGAGCCGCCTTGCTCACCTCAAAGGTGCGCTGCTGCTGCTCCATGCCCACAAATTGCACTCGCATCATGTAGCTGCCAGGCTTGTTAATCTTGTGGTCGACCTTGCCAAAGGCGTCGCTCACCCCGCTGCTCACCACGGTGGTGGTGTCGCCACTATTATATATATAGATTGTGGCAAAGGGCACACCCTCGCCATCGGTGTCATTCACTTGGCATTGCACACTAAGCTGCTGAGCCATCATAGCAAGGGTGCATGTAAACATCAATAGTAATGTGACAATTTTTTTCATTTTCTCTTTTTTTTATGCTTTTTACTTATTAGACGTAAAACTAGTGCCAAATGTTTCAAAAAATTCCGTCAAAAAACAAAAAATTATGTTAACGTTTTAGATAGTCCTGATACTTCTCCCGTAGTTCGGTAGGGGTAATGCCCAGAGCCGGGTGACGTCATTGAGCGGTACCACGAGCCTATCACATCATCGTCCAGTGGACCGACATGTTCATCGCCTTCGGCCTAGTCAACTGGGGGGGTGCACTACCTTTCTTTCAAAAAATTTACCGCCGATGTGAAAAACTATTTGTAAAATCGGCAAAATAGTATTACTTTTGCTGTTGATTAAGTGTTTATTCATCAAATTGTTACTCATTATGAAAAAAACGATTTATCTATTACTGGCTATGCTGCTGGCCAATGCACTGACGGCACAGGCTTATAATATGAGTATAGGCACTCATTCCACTTACGGTCAGGTGGCCTATTTGTCAAATTTCACGGAAAGTGACTTGCAGGGTGACCATCTCTATGTGCCGGGTTATGTGAAGTCGGGGGCAAATTGGTACCCCACCATCGTCTCCTCGGATGCTGTCAATGCCATGTCGACGATGTGGTATGTGGTTGTGGAATATGGTTGTCTCGGTTTTGAGTCTTCCGCGGTGAAGAACTGCTCAAAACTCACGTATGTCACTTTGCCCAGTTCGGTGAAGTTTCTCGCCAACAACTTCATACTCAATTCAGGGCATCCCAGCAACATATTGAATCTGAGTCTTGCTGGAGAGACAGCATTCAACATCGGTCAGCAGGCTTTTGCATCAATCGATAACACGGGCCTGTTGGTCAACACATCGTCGCGTGCTGCAGCGCAAAAGTGGGCCGACATATTCAGTGACCTCACGCTGCCGTCGGGAATCAGTGCCACGGTCAAATTCAGTTGGAACTCGCCGGCGTATGACTACACTTTCCATATGACGAACGGCGCTTCACTGTTCTTTGTGGTGACCACACCGCCCACCGCCACCCAAACGGGAGAGTCGGAAATGGTGGGTGCCACCAGTCACAGCAGCAATCCCCAAGTGGCGATTTCGTGTGCCGAAGAGGACCAAGGCCAAAATGTGGCCAGCGGGTTACAAAAGGTGTACTGCACGTCGGTGGCCGACGGTGCCTTCCAGGACGCGGGAATCACTAGATTCTACTACCTGTTCAACAGCAATGTGAGTGGGACCAGGATAGGCAAAAAGGCCTTTTACAACGACGCTTCGATCAATGTCGTGTACACCAACGCCGAGGTGATTGACAACCGCGCGTTCTGGCAACTGCCTAACTTGACGCAAATTCAATTGCCTGGAGTGACCAGCATCGGCGATTCGGCATTTTATTGCACCAACAAGAATGCCTCGGCAACGCTCAAGCTGAGCGGCAAACTGAAGACGGTGGGCAAGTACGCCTTCGACGGCGCGAAGGTTCAAGGCGAAGTGGTGCTGCCTTATGGTATCACCAGTCTCGGCAAAAATGCCTTTGCCAACTGCGCCATCACGCGCATGCTCATTCCCAGTTCGCTCCGCACTTGCGGTACGCCCGTGCTCTCTGGCAACAGCACCCTCAGCGAATTGCTCATCAACCGCGACTTTTCGTCATCGGGTGCGTTCACCACCATCCCTGCCACGTGCGCAGTGCGCGTTCCTGTTGAATTGCTGCCCAAGTTCAAAACCGCCAACAACTGGATATCACGTGCCGATTACATCACTGGCGGCGCCTATGACTTCCGCATAGAACACGAAGATACTTTTGACCGGTATGTGACTGTGACAAGTACACATCAGTCCACCGAAGACGGTATTACCTATGCCGGCACGGCAGCCTACGTCTACCAACTGCCGTGGGATGTGGTAGATATCGTTTTTTCTTTCACCCTGCATGACAGTGAGACCGACAACACTTACAATATGGGCACACGCTACCTGATGACCGAGATTGGTGACAGTTGTTTCAGACGCATGGGGCTTAATCAAGGCAGCAACCTCACCGACATGAAGCACCTGGAATACATCGGTCGCTATGCCTATTACAATTCAATGGGTAATGTAGAGTTGACGATACCCTCCACCGTGCTCGAGATTGGCGACTATGCCTTTGCCGGTGCTTGGCAGGACATCAATATCAACGCACCTGCCACCAGCCGCATTTACGGCACCGAGTGCTTCAACGGAATCAATGACCATAATACGGGCACATGCTTTGTCGAAAACCGCGAGATGGCTAACTTCCAGAACGCCATCAATGGCTGGGACATCAGCACCGAGCGGAAAAACACTATTTGGTCAAAGGTCACCCCGTTCTTCGTTCCTGACGGGGAGTCGGTCACGTTCAGCTGCCTGAAGGATGTGACCATGCCCGAGGGCGTCAAGGCCTACTATGTCAACGCCGTCAACGACACAGAGGCGTTTGCCGAACTCATCAGCGGCGCTATCCCCGCCAACAGCGGCACGCTGCTGCGCGGCCTTACCGCCGGACAGCGTTACACACCGACGACAACCACAGGCACACCCTCGCTGCAGGGCAACCAGATGGTGGCGAACACCAATGCCGAGACGCTCGTCGTGTATGACGACGCCTACCTGTATAACGGCGACGGCACCTTCAGCCACCGCTGGGCAGCGGCAACCGATGAAGTGCCCTCGGGGGAGGCATACCTCATTCCTTCGCCCACTCCCGCGTCGTGGCACAACCCGCTCATCGTGCGCTGGAGTGACGAGCCACAGCACCCGATTGGCGATGTGGACGGCGACGGCAAGGTGGACGTGACCGACGTGAACGCCGTGATCAACATCATCCTCAAGACCAAGCAGGCCACCGACTATCCCGGCAATGCCGATGTGGATGGCGACACCAAAGTGGATGTGAGCGATGTGAACGCCATCA
>JAGAYZ010000021.1 GCA_017940245.1 Muribaculaceae bacterium
AACTGAATTAATGCTCAAACTGCTTCCTCGCATCTACATTTCGGCAAACGACCTAATCCGCGAAGACGTTCTAACCGATGCCTTTATTGAACCGCGGTTAGATGAAACTCTTTACGACCAGGTGCGCGACACCATTGCTCAGGTAATGGCCGATGAAGATGTGTATTTGGAGGTATTCTTAGACGACATGCGGTATAGCGACACCCCTATTGCAACAACCATTTCTGAGAATCTTGCCGACCTCTATCAGGAGTTTTACAACTTAGTTAATGCCGTGCAAGATGCTCCATCATTCCTGCAAGCTGAGATGCTCATGGCATGCGCCAACAACTTTAAGCAATACTGGGGTCAAACATTGTGCAATGTACTGCGGGCACTGCATTGCGCACGCCACAACAATCAAGATTATTAATCCAACATCAATTTATATCTGTATGAAAACGCAACATCCATACATTCAATCTTTGCTCCGCTTCATGGATGCAAGTCCCTGTAATTTCCTGGCCGTTAACAGCATGAAATCAATCTTGCTTGAAAATGGTTTCATTGAAAAGCAACTTGACGATGAAATGAAGTGGAATCCTGGCGAAAAATTTTTTCTCACCAAAAATGATTCCGCCATTTTTGCTTTCAAAATCGGCAAGAAAAAACCGGTGGAGACTGGTTTCAAAATAGTGGCAGCCCATTCCGACTCTCCCTGTTTCCGCATCAAGCCTCATGCCGAGATGCTCACCGAAGGCGGCATCGTGAAACTGAACACAGAAGTTTATGGTGGTCCCATCCTCTATACCTGGTTTGATCGCCCATTGTCAATTGCCGGGCGAGTAATTCTCAAAGGCAAGGACGCTTTGCACCCTGTCACCCGCTTGCTAAAGATAGATCGCCCATTGATGAGCATCTCACACCTGGCCATCCACTTTAACCGTGCCGTGAATGAGGGCAACCCTCTCTCGAAGCAGAAAGACATGCTTCCGATAGTGGCCAAGGTGAATGACCAAATGGAGAGCAACAACATGCTGGTGCGACTCATCGCCAGCGAATTGGACGTAGACTTCCATGACATCTTAGACTTCGACATGATGCTTTATGACACAGAAAAGGCTTGTCTGTTCGGCCTGAATGAGGAATTCATCTCTAGTGGCCGACTAGACGACCTGAGTATGGCTCATGCGGCCATCACCGCCATTACCGAAGCCACCGATGAAGATGCCACCCTTGTAGCCGCCATCTTCGACAACGAGGAGACAGGAAGCGGCACCAAGCAAGGAGCCGGATCACCGGTGCTGGCCAATGTGTTGCTGCGCCTGAACGTAGCCTCAGGCGGCAATTTTGATGCGTTTTCGCGTGCCATTGCCCGGTCATTCATGATCTCGGCCGACAACGCACATGCATTTCATCCCAACTATGCCGAAAAGTACGACCCCACCAACCATCCAGTGCTGGGTGGTGGCCCATGCATCAAAATTAATGCCAACTGCAAGTACATGAGCGACGCACACTCGGCTGCCATCTTCAAGAGCTTGTGCGACGACGCAGGCATGCCTTGCCAGTATTTCGTCAACCATAGCGATGTTGCTGGTGGCTCTACATTGGGAAATATCCTCACCGGGCAAATCGACATCGAAGGCGTGGATGTGGGAAATCCGTTGCTGGCCATGCATTCAGTGCGTGAAACGGCTTCGGTAACCGACCATATTGCCATGATTGAGGTTATGAAACAATTCTTCAAGAAATAATTAATAACACATTAAATACCAAAGACCTATGAATGACGAGTTATTATTGAAACAAGTCTCGGAAAAGGCCCAGATGTGGCTTCGCGATGGTTATGATGCCCAGACGCAAGCACAAGTGCGGGCCATGCTGGAAAACGACGACAAGACCGAACTGATTGAGTCGTTTTACAAAGACTTGGAATTTGGAACCGGCGGACTGCGCGGCATTATGGGTGCCGGCAGCAACAGGATGAATATCTACACCGTGGGTGCTGCCACACAAGGTTTGGCCAACTACCTGAAAGAGAATTTCAAAAGCCTTGAGCAAATCAAAGTGGTAGTTGGACATGACGTGCGCAACAACAGCCGACTTTTTGCCGAGACTGTGGCCAACATTTTCTCGGCCAACGGCATAAAAGTATACCTTTTCGAGGGTCCGCGCCCCACTCCCGAAGTGTCTTATGCCATACGCTTGCTCGGATGCCAAAGCGGTGTGAATATTACAGCCTCACACAACCCCAAGGAATACAACGGCTACAAAGCTTACTGGGACGATGGTGCACAAGTTGTCTCCCCCCACGATGTGAATATCATCAATCATGTCATCAGCATCAAGGATGTGAACGAAATTAAGTTTGAAGGCAATCCCGACCTGATTGAAATTATCGGAGAAAACATTGACAGCCAATATATTGAACAAATCCACACACTCTCGTTAAGTCCGGATGTTGATAAGCGTCAGCACGACCTGAAGATTGTGTATACTCCTATCCATGGTGTTGGACGCTACATCATCCCCCGTTCAATTGAGCGCTGGGGATTTGACAACATCATCCACGTTCCTGAGCAAGACGTGATGAGCGGTGATTTCCCAACTGTGGAATCGCCCAACCCCGAAAACCGCAGTGCCATGGAAATGGCTATCGCCAAAGCCGAAGAGGTACAGGCCGATATCGCACTGGCCAGCGACCCCGACGCCGACCGCATCAGCGTGGTGTTCAAGAACAACAAGGGCGAGTATGACTTGGTGAATGGCAACCAAATCCAACTCATATTCCACTACTACCTCATTACCCGCAATGCCGAACTGGGCAAACTGGATCGCGACAACGACTATATCGTAAAAACCATTGTCACCAGCGAAACCATTGCACGCATCGCTAAAAAACAAGGCATCAAGCTCTATGACTGCTACACAGGCTTCAAGTGGATTGCATCGGTAATGCGTGAACTGGAGGGTACAAGCGCACGCTATCTGGGCGGTGGTGAGGAAAGTTATGGATTCTTACCCGAAGATTTTGCACGCGACAAGGATTCCGTGTCCTCAATCCCACTAATGTGCGAAATTGCAGCTTGGGCCAAGGAGCGCGGACAAAGCATGAACGAGATGCTCATTGAGTTATACATGACCTATGGCTATAGTAAAGAACGCGGCATCTCTGTCGTACGTCCAGGTAAATCGGGAGCCGAAGAAATTGTGAACATGATGAAGAATTTCCGCGAGAATCCGCAAAAGGAAATTGCCGGCAGTCCCGTCGTGCTCATCAAGGACTTCCTGTCGCTAGAGCAAAAGGATATTCGCTCAGGTGAAGTGACCAAGCTCGACATGCCCACGACCAGCAACGTGCTCCAGTACTACACCGAAGATGGCACCAAAGTCTCCATTCGCCCAAGTGGTACCGAGCCTAAGATCAAGTTCTACATCGAAGTCCACGACAAGCTTGAAAGTGCAGAACAATATGATGCCAAAAACGAATGGGCCGACGCTAAAATCGACCGCATAGTTAAAGACCTGGGCATCGATTAATCCTTTTCCTTAAGATTATCACTTTATAAGGGTCGTGCCATTTCACACGACCCTTTATATCAAACACAACAAAATGAATTACAATTTACACGACCTGGAGCCACTTCCACAAGCATTTCACTACAACGGAATGTTGCTGGTGGCAGGGCCGTGCAGTGCCGAGAGCCATGCGCAAGTGGCTACCACAGCCCAGCAACTGGCAGCTATGGGTGTGGGGGTATTCAGAGCCGGTTTATGGAAACCACGCACACACCCCGGCGGATTTGAAGGCATGGGTACCATCGCATTGCCGTGGCTGCAACAAGTCAAAAGCGAAACCGGAATGCTCATTGCCACCGAGGTGGCAAATAGGCAACACGTGCTGCATGCCCTGCAAGCCGGGGTGGATGTCATGTGGATAGGCGCACGCACCACAGCCAACCCCTTTGCCGTCCAAGAAATTGCCGATGTGCTACATGGTAATCGGCAAGTATCGGTGATTGTTAAAAACCCGGTCAGTCCCGACATCGAATTATGGCTGGGGGCGCTTCAACGCATCTCTCATGCCGGTATTCGCAGGCTGGCTGCCGTCCATCGTGGCTTTGTTAATGCCGAGGAGCAAGTGTATCGCAACACACCCATGTGGCGCATCCCCATGGAATTAAAACGCCGTTGCCCCACCCTGCCCATTCTCGTCGATCCGTCGCACATCACCGGCGACCGCGACATGGTTCCCACCTTAGCCCAGCAAGCCCTCGATATGGGATTTGACGGACTGATGCTTGAAGTGCATCAATGCCCCGACAAGGCTTTAAGCGACAAGCAACAGCAAATCACACCCGTTCAACTGGAAGAAATGCTCAAGCACCTCGTTATAAGGAGTAAAAACAGCGATGAGAGCCAGCTAACCGTATTGCGACAGCTCATTGACGAGTGCGATGACGAACTGCTGCAAGTGCTTGCACGTCGCATGGATGTCGTGAGAAAAATAGGAGACCTCAAGCGCAAGACCAACATCCAGGTGGTTCAGCCCAATCGCTTTACCGACATTCTGAACCGGCGCACACAACAAGCCCCCGCGCTGCAACTAGACAGCGACTTTGTGAAACATCTGCTTCAACTAGTGCACGAAGAAGCCGTGCGTCAACAACTTTAAACAGTTACCGACCGAAAAATTTGGCAGTTGAGAAGATTTTTTGTAATTTTGCGCCGCTTTTTAAGACAAGCCCGTGTGATGGGAAATTAAGGAGCAACTTTACAACTTAATTTTTAGTAACACAATTCATTAAAAATGAAAACTTTCCAACTGAACGCCGAGCCTCGCACCGACCTCGGCAAGAAGGCCGCTAAGGCTCTTCGCAAAGAGAACAAGATTCCCGTAGTGCTCAATGGCGGCAAGCTCGTTGAACTCAAAGACGGCAAGTATGAAGGCTCGCTGCTCGCAGGCGAAAAAGTGGTTCCCGTGGGACGCGATGGTAAGGCCATCATCACTACCGACCTGACAGTAAACTATGCCGACATTCGCAAGCTGGTTTACAGCCCCGAAGTGTTCGTCATCGAACTGACCTACGATGGAGTAACCAAGAAAGCCGTTCTTAAAGACCTGCAATTCCATCCCGTGAACGACAGCATCCTGCACATGGATCTGCTGGAGGTTAACGATGACAAGCCCGTAACCGTGGAAATCCCCGTACACGTAGAAGGCCACGCTGTGGGTGTTAAGGCTGGTGGTAAGCTCTTCCTGGCTCTCAAGAAGGTGAAGGTGAAGGGTATTTACAGCAAGCTGCCCGAGGACATCAAGATCGATGTTTCTGATGTGCAGATTGGTCACGCAATCAAAGTGGGCGACCTCAAGTTTGATGACTATGAACTGGCCAATGCCAAAGAATTGGTGATTGCCGGTGTGCGTGCCACTCGCGCTTCTCGCGACGCTTCGACCGAGGAAACCGAAGAGGCTGCTGAATAAAAAACTGTTCAAGCACGGTAATGAAGTATTTAATTGTTGGACTGGGCAATATTGGCGCAGAGTACCAAGGCACCCGTCACAACATAGGTTTTATGGTATTGGACGCCCTTGCTGCGGCGTCCAATGCTGTTTTTGCTACCCAACGCTATGGTGCTGTAGCCGAGATGCGAGTTAAAAACGCGCAACTGTTGTTGCTCAAGCCTTCAACTTATATGAACTTGAGCGGTGAGGCTGTGCGCTACTGGAAGCAAAAAGAAAATATTCCGCTTGAAAATATTTTGGTGATCGTTGACGACATCGCTCTGCCATTCGGCGCAATTCGCCTGCGCGGCAAAGGAGCCGATGGCGGGCATAACGGCCTCAAAAGCATTGACTCACTTCTGCAGACACAAAACTATGCCCGCCTCCGATTTGGCATCGGTAACGATTTCCCACGCGGAGCACAAATCGACTATGTGCTTGGATACCCCACCCTAGACGAACAAGCCATTTTTCCCGAGCGAGCCAAACTGGCCGCAGATGCCATCAAGGCCTTCTGCCTATCTGGCCTGGACTTTGCCATGACCCACTACAACAACAAATAACTGCTCGTTATATGACCGAAGTGAGAATAGACAAGTGGCTTTGGGCCACACGCATTTTCAAGACACGCACTATCGCCACCGATGCCTGCAAACTGGGACGTGTCACGATTGCCGGCATGAATGTCAAGCCATCTCGTCTCATTAAAGTGGGCGACATTATTGCTGTTAAAAAGCCTCCTGTGACCTACACATTTGAGGTTTTAGGGGTGCTGCAGAATCGCGTAGGAGCTAAATTGGTGCCTAATTACCTGAAGAATATCACCACACGCGACCAGCTTGAACTGCTGGAGATGGTGAAAATCGACGGTTTTGTCAACCGGCAGAAAGGCCAAGGAAGACCCACCAAGAAAGAAGGACGGGAAATGAAAGAATTTACCGACGATGCTTACTTCGGTTTCGACGACGGATTTGACTGGGACGACGATGATAACCCACTATGGACTGCCGAGGATGAAGCCAATTTAGGGCTTTAAATACGCGACATACAAACAACGAACAGACAAAAAAACCGAATTGCTATATAGCAACTCGGTTTTTTGTTGTTTAATTTCTTGATTTTATTTCACGCGGAGCACTTTACCACTCTGCACTTTATCGCCCTTGATACCATTCAACTTTCTGAGTTTAGACACGGTTGTGCCATTGCGTGCGGCAATCTTGCTCAAGCTGTCACCCTTACGCACTGTGTAAGACGAGCGAGATGCACGATCGGAACGCGAGCGCTTTCCACGAGTAGCTTTCGACGAGGAACGAGACGATGTGGCATTTGCCGAGCGCACCGACGCATAACGGCGACTTGGGGCATAACGACGCGATTGCGTGTAACTGCTCTTGTTGAACGTGTATGTATCGGTGTGAGTCACACGGTTCTCAAAGTCGAAGATTGCTTCGGGATTAATGGCATACCCCATGAAACGTGTCTCAAAATGCAAATGGGGACCTGTACTACGACCTGTAGAACCGCTCAAAGCAATGGGCTGACCGGCTTTCACCGTCTGATTAGGTGACACCAGGAATCGCGACAAGTGACCATATACGGTCTCGAGTCCGTTTTCATGACGAACAATCACATAGAAACCGAAACCATTTCTTTCAAACTTGGTGAGACGAACACGGCCACTGAAAGCGGCACGCACAGTGTCGCCCATCGGGCACCGCAAGTCGACGCCCTTGTGATTGCGGCCAAATGCCGGGCGATAGCCATAGTGTGAGGTAACATAGTTGCCCCTGATAGGCATCACATATCCTTTAAGGTTGATTACCTTAGTCTGCGGGACATCACTTTCTTTAAAAGGATTTACCAGTCCGCTCTCCCAGCCTTCGGTATAAATGTCGGGCTCAGGTTCCACCTCTTCATAGAGGTCACTGGCATATTTTTGTGCTTCTTCAAGTTTGATTTGGTCTTTGATGCGCTGCTGGCGAGCCAAAAGGTTTTTGTGCATTTGCGATGCGTTGCGCGCCGATTGCAAATTTTGAGCGCCGGTAGGAATGGCTGTAATCGCCATTATTGCTGCAATAGCTGGAAATAAAATACTGCGTAAATTCATCTTCAATTTAATTAGTTAAACAAATCGTAGAAAAATATCACAGCAGCATAACGGCGATTGACGCCACTGGCTTTGCCGATATAAGAATTGCTGCTATTGCGAACAGTTCCATCGCTCTCAATTTTACCGATGTAGCTGTTACTGCTGTTGCGCACAGTGCCGTCGCTCTCAATTTTGCCAATATAAGAATTGCTACGATTGCGAATGGTTCCGTCGCGCTCTATCTTGCCCACATAGGAATTACTGCGGTTACGGATTGTTCCATCGCTCTCAATCTTACCTACATAGGAATTGCTGCTATTGCGGATTGTTCCATCGCTCTCAACACGACCTATGTAAGAATTTGAGGCACTGCGCAAGTCTTGCGCAACCGTTGTAGCAGACGCACATGTAATTGCAGCCACTAGCAACGCCGACGACAATATTTTTCCACTTAGTTTCATATCTCACAAATTGTTTTCACATTAAAAACGCTCAAAATTACCATTTTATTTTATAAGAGCGGCAAAAAAGCGAGTTAAAAAATGTCACATTTGGTTTGCGCTCCTTAAAACAGGTGTAGTTTCAACTAATCTGCGACCAGTTTTGCTGCTTGTCATAGAGCAGGCGTATGCGCGCGTCAAGTTGTCGCCCTTCGGGTGACGACAATTCGGGATCAGCCCTCAAGATTTCTTCCGCATCTTCCCTTGCGGTTTGCACTATTTGTCCGTCTTGCGCCAGATTTGCCACCTTTAGATTGAACGCGATGCCGCTCTGTTGTGTACCCTCCATATCGCCCGGGCCACGCTGCTTCATGTCTTCCTCGGCCACGACAAAGCCATCGTTGGTCTGCGTCATCACCTCCAGTCTGTGACGCGTGTCACGGCTGAGTTCGTATTTTGTCATCAAGATGCAATAACTCTGGTCGGCTCCACGTCCCACCCGGCCACGCAACTGATGCAACTGCGACAGTCCAAAACGTTCGGCGTTTTCAATAACCATTACGCTGGCATTGGGCACGTTCACTCCCACCTCTATTACCGTTGTTGCCACCAGTATATGAGCCTGTCCACTGGCAAACAGTTGCATCTGGAAATCTTTCTCAGCTGGTTTCATGCGGCCATGCACATAGGCCACACGATAATGCGGGAATGTTTCACACACTTGCTCATAGCCTTGTTCCAGGGCCCTTAGGTCCAATTTCTCGTTTTCTTCAATGAGTGGATATACGATATAGGCTTGACGACCTAATCTTAACTGTTGTCCCACAAACTGATACATCGGGAAACGGTCTTTCTCATATCTCATGATGGTTGTGACCGGCTTTCGACCAGGAGGAAGTTCATCGATGACACTCACGTCCAGATCCCCATACACCGTCATGGCCAAGGTGCGTGGAATTGGCGTTGCCGTCATTACCAGCACATGAGGCGGCGTGCTGTTTTTTCGCCACAGTCGGGCACGCTGTGCCACCCCAAAACGGTGTTGCTCGTCAATGACTGCAAGCCCCAAGTTGTGAAACTGCACGGAGTCTTCTATCAGAGCATGAGTGCCAATGAGTATTTGCAACTCGCCATTCTCAAGTTGAGCATGAATTTGATCGCGCATGCGTTTGCGTGTGCTGCCAGTGAGCAGTGCCACCTTCACTCCCAGCGGGTCGGCCATGCTTTTGATGGTTTCATAGTGCTGCGTAGCAAGAATCTCGGTAGGCGCCATGATAGCTGCCTGAAATCCATTATCCAGTGCTATGAGCATCGTCATGAAAGCCACGATTGTCTTTCCACTGCCCACATCACCCTGCAAGAGGCGATTCATCTGGCGACCGCCTCCCATGTCACGACGCATTTCTTTAATGACTCTCTTTTGCGCACCGGTGAGCGGAAAACGCAGCACATGGAAATAGAAATCATTGAAATAGGCCCCCACACGCGAAAACACAAATCCCACCGCTTTCTCGCCACTTCGCTTGATATAACGCAAAATATTCAGTTCAAGGAAAAACAGTTCCTCATACTTTAATCGTAGTTGCGCACGCTGCAACGTGGCGATGTCGCTCGGTGTATGCATGGTCACCAACGATTGTGCGAGTGGCATCAATCGGCGTTTTGCCAGCAGTAAAGGAGGTAATGTTTCTGGTACATTTGTCATCGCCGGATGCTCCAGCAATGCCGCCACCAGTTTCTGAATAGTGCGGGAGGTGAATGAACGAGAATGTAGTTTGTCAGTCAAGCTGTATACGCCTTGAAGTCCAGTGTGTTCTTGTTCGGGCTGACGCACATCCACTTCGGGATGAATAATGCTATAATGGTTCTTAAATAACGTGGGCTTGCCGAACAAGATATACTCAACCCCACACTTGAGTGATTCTTGAATTGCTTTCACACGATTGAACCACACCACCTCGATAGTGCCAGTACCATCGGTAAACAATGCTTGAAGTCGGCGTTTCGCGCCTTCACCCGCAGGTGTAAATGTCACAAAGCGCCCGCATAATTGGATATATGGCATTTCTCCCGATATGTCGGCAATGTGATGCATCGTGCTGCGGTCCACATATCGAAACGGGAAATAATGCAATAAATCATCGAAGGTGTTGATACCCAGTTCTTGCCGCAATAATTCGGCACGCTTTGGGCCAACTCCTCGCAGATATTTAATGTCGGTGTTCAGCACACTATTCATGACCCATCAGCAACTCGGCAATAGCCAAATCATTTGTCCCTGTAATTTTAATGTTGCACACAGCACCATTGATTAGCGTCACATCATGTCCGGCGTTTTCATAAACCGAAGCATCATCGGTAAATGCCGATTGGTAAGGCAATTCATAAGCTTGCTTTAGGCTCTTCAAATCAAACGCTTGAGGAGTCTGCACAGCACGAAGAGAACTACGCAATAGCGCATGCGATTTTCCATTGTCATCTACAGCTCGCACACTATCGGTCATAGGCACAACAGGAATAGCAGAACCCGTTTTACGAGCCATTGCATAGGCCTCGCCAATCACATCAATCGGCACCAGCGGTCTGACACCATCGTGAATGACCACTACATCCCCATCGTGCATTTCCTCTATCGAATTCAGTCCATTCTTCACACTATGATATCGAGTCTCTCCACCTTCAACCAAATCGTGCTGAATGTGAAAATCATACTGCGCACACAATGCTTTCCATACTGGGATATGCGCCACAGGTAAGACTAGAATAATCTGCCCTATTGCCATTGAATCGGCAGCAAAAAACTGCGCAAACCGTTCAAGCGTGTGCATCAGTACCGGTTTTCCTTTTAATGGTACAAATTGTTTGGGAATAGGCCCGCCGAAACGCGTACCGCTACCTCCGGCCACTATGACTACGATGTTTTTCATCAGTTAATCTTTTTGAAAAGGCAAATTTAGCAATTAAGGACGAATTGGGCCATAAATTCTACGTTAAAACTTGCGAAACACATTTTGGCATAGCCTCCATAAAATTGCCCTACGCGGTTTCTGCCTCAAATAATTCATCATTCATCATTCATCATTCATAATTAATTCGTAATTTTGCGCCATGAACGAGGAAAAACGACTTAAAATCATCGAAGACATTGTAGCTATGCTCAAGACCGTCTTCGACCCTGAGATTCCTGTTGACGTTTACAGTCTGGGACTGGTTTACAACATTGACGTTACCGACGAAGGCATCGCCAACATCGACATGACGCTCACGGCTCCCAATTGCCCTGCCGCCGACTTCATCTTCGAAGATATACGCCAGAAGGTAGAAAGCGTGGACGGTGTGACCAGTGCTAACGTTAAACTCGTCTTCGAGCCGGAATGGGACGTGCGCATGATGAGCGACGAAGCCAAGCTGGAACTCGGCATGTTATAATATCTTCACCTCTATCAGCATGGGCCGGCACTATTTTATCAGCGATTTGCACTTGGGCGCGTCCTACATCACCGATGCCAGGGCACATGAAGCGCGAGTCGTCTCGTTTCTCGACAGCATCAAGCACGATGCCGCATCGCTGTATATGGTAGGTGATGTGCTCGATTACTGGTTTGAATACCGCAACGTAGTGCCTCGGGGACATGTCAGATTTTTCGGGAAATTAGCCGAACTGGCCGATGCGGGTGTCAAGCTATTCTGGTTCACAGGCAATCACGATGTGTGGCTTCGCGACTACCTGAGTAAAGAAATCGGCATAACCGTATACTACGGCAATACTGTTGTCAACATTGAAGGCCAACAAGTCCTTGTATCGCATGGCGACGATGTGGGCCACCAAAGTGCTCTTTACCGATTCACACGATGGTGCTTCTACAACCCGGTATGCCAGTGGCTATATGCCGGAATTCATCCTAGATGGACTTCACAGATTGCAACGGGTTGGTCGTCTAATAACCGCACTTCTCGAGACGTACAAAAAGAATTACTGACAGCCCAAACCGCTGCCGAAGATCTCAAAAGTTTTGCTTTGCAATATTCTCAGTCGCACCCGGCGGTAAAACATTTCATCTTTGGTCACCTGCACATTGCCCAGCACGTTTTGCTCGACAACGGCGTTTCAGTCACATTTCTGGGTGACTGGATCAATCAGGACACTTATGCCGTTTTTAATAGCGGCAATATAGAGCTCAACCATTGGGAATCATAGCCTTTGGAGTTTTTTAACATTTACCCCAAATAGCCCTCTTAACACTTATTATCATTCTGAGTGACAACGATATAATACTTACTATTTAATAGCCGATAATCAATTATACTTTCAAAATATGTTATATAACATAAAGTTTGATTTGCGTGTATCAACCATTCGTCTTAAATTTGCAACATAAACCTTTACAATCTTTTTTACCTTATAAAATTGTACCTATTGAGACCTAAGAAGGAGTATCGCCGAGATACTCCTTCTTATTTTACTCGAGTCAATGATACCTCAGTCGGCACACTCATGGCACTCTAGGCCAAAACGTCCTGCGATTAAGTCAGTAGTTGCAGGGCTTCCTCCCGGCCACTGTTGATTAGTGATGGGTAGTGAGCATCGCTATTCACTAAAATGGTCGCATGATATTTCTTGAGCATATCAAAATACTTCAGATGTGGGAAAAACCGATTATAGTTGTGCCATGATTTTGTATTCACTTCTACGGCATAACCATGGTCCATAATGGATGCAAACGCACGCTCCACGAGTTGGTCATACCACTCGCAATCGTCAATACCCTCACTATATAAACTGGCATTCAACCCTATTTTATCGAAATGTCCAGCCACGTCAAAACCACCTTTGTCAAGCATGTCCATATACTGACTAAAATAGGAACGAATTACAGCCTCTATATCTCCATGGAAATAGGTGCTCATTTTCACTTTGAAACGCTCAAAACGGCCATCTATATCCACATACTCTTGGGGGTCATCAAATGAGGGAATAAAATGCACTGAACCTATGCGGTAATCGAGAGGCAACTGCATCATGAACGGGTCGTTCTGCTCAACACCTCCAACATAATCTACCTCCATGCCGGCATATATGGTAATGACAGAACCATAGGCCTCTTGAAGGCGATTAATTTCAGACAAGTAAGCATTCACATTATCACGAGTCATGTTGCACGGCGATTCAATGGAAATAGGGCCATGAGGTGTGAATCCCAAATGTCGGAAACCCATAGCGATAGCTTCTGTTACGAATTCTTCCATCGGAGCATGACCGTCGCAAAACTGGGTGTGCGTGTGGAAATTGTAGAACGAGGTTGATTCAGTAATATCTTTGAAATTTATCATAACATCATTGATGATTAAAACAATTTCTGAATATGCTCATTGGGTATCACAGCCAGCACCGTGTGGCCATCTGGCGTGTAATTAGGATTCGGCAGCGACAGCAATTCAGCAACGAGCACATCCATCTCTTCCTGGGTGAGTTTGCGCCCATAGGGGATGGCGGCGGCAGTAGCCACCTTGAGTGCGATGTGTTCCATAATTCTAGACTTGATTGGTGCTCCCCCATTCTCAATGGAATCAATCACTTGCATTAGGATGTCGTTCACATCGGCGCCATCTATCCCCGACGGCATAGCGCTTACCGCCCAGTCATCGTTGCCTAGCTGCGAAACAGAAAAACCCATCTTCTCCAGGTCGGGTAAAAGTCCGCACATCACCACGTGTTGAGCGTGATTCAAATGAAGCACGTCGGGGAACAAAATGGTTTGCGACACGATTGAGTGCTCCGACAATTGCTTCATGTAGCGTGCAAATAATGTGGCAATATGGGCTCGATGCTGGTCAATTATCATCAAACCCGACTTGATGGGGCCCACGATGTAGTGTCCCTTGATTTGAAGATACAAAGTTGATGGCTCATCCGTGTGCAGTCCCATGTCAAGTGCCGCCCCGCCACCTTCGGAAGGGGGCTCCGTTCCGGGCATTTCAGCCTTTAATAAAACATCATTTTGTGCTTCGTCAAGCGATTGATCGCGCTTCTTTTCAAAGTTACGATATAGCTGATCCCAATCTACTGTGTAACTCTGTCTATGCTGATTGTCGCCACTCTGCTTGAACGGGTTATAAGATTTATCCACATTAATCTCGGGAGGGTTAACGTCGCGCTTCCCCGTATAAGCAGGTATCTCAGGTGCACCCTCACGGTCGAAGTCTATTGACGGGACCTCATTGAAGCGCCCAAGAGCTTCTTTAACACCGGCGGCCAGGATTTGCCAAATAGGAGCCTCGTTCTCGAACTTGATTTCCGTTTTAGTGGGATGGATATTGACATCTATACTTTCTGGGTCAACATCAAATATAAGAAAATAATTGGGTTGTTCATCGGCTGGGATGAGCTGGTCATAGCAAGATAATACCGATTTGTGAAAATAGGGATGTTTCATGTAGCGCCCGTTGACAAAGAAATATTGCAACGCACTACGCTTGCGCGCATTTTCTGGCTTACCGACAAAGCCATGAATCCGCACGATGGAGGTGTCAACATTCACAGGAATCAGTTGCGACTCCAGATTGCGCCCCATGACAGCAGTGATGCGTTGCAGGAAAGATCCGGTTGTCAGCTTATACATCACACTGCCATTGTGCATCAAGGTAAACTCCACATGACTGTTTACCAAGGCCAACTTCTCAAACTCTTTGACGATATTGCTCAGTTCCACTTGATTGCTCTTGAGGAACTTGCGTCGGGCCGGCACATTGAAGAACAGGTTCTTGACCATAAAATTAGCACCCACCGGGCACATGTCGGGCTCTTGGCTTTCGCACACAGATGCATTGATAAGCAGTTTTGTCCCTAAAGGCGCATCACGACGGCGAGTGCGCAGTTCCACCTGGGCGATAGCAGCGATTGACGCCAAAGCTTCACCACGGAAACCCATTGTGTGGAGACTGAACAAGTCCTCTGCTTTACGAATCTTCGACGTGCTGTGGCGCTCAAACGCCAAACGGGCATCGGTCTCGGTCATGCCTACGCCATTGTCAATAATCTGAATCAGCGTGCGGCCTGCATCTTTCAAAATAATTTGCACTGAGGTGGCTTCAGCATCGATGGCATTCTCAACCAGTTCTTTGATAACCGAAGCCGGACGTTGTATCACTTCACCTGCAGCAATTTGATTTGCTACAGAATCGGGCAAGAGTTTTATGATGTCGCTCATGGTGTTAGTTTTGTCATTGAGTTTTTGATTGTGCACGGCGTCTGATGTTTTCACTGGGTGCGGCCATCAACTGGCGCATCTCATCGCCCACATCGTAGATGTCATCAGGTTTCTTGGGGCGCAATTTGTCATGCCACTTGAACTGGGGCAAATACAATTGCGACCGCCGCAACAGATACAATGGGGTAACTTGCCCGGTGACTTCGGGCCACATCGAAACTTTTTCCAATTCCTGTTTCGGTTTAAGCAAAAGTTTCATGTAACTTGACTCGGCATTGACCTGCTTATTGTAGGTGGAATCCTCTTCTTGTGGATACATGATCAACATCACATTTCCATCAACGTCGAGCCGGCGCAATTCTTTATTGTCAAAATACGCTTTCATCTTTTTCCCGCTCAACTGGTCATAATAGTCTTCACCCACGTGCTCAACCATAAGGCCAAAGTTGGGTAATGTAGCCCAATCGGCCGTAGAGTCCTTAAGATGCAAGTTGATTTCTTCCCCACTCACTTGCCGCTCATCGCTCCACACCACGGCATGGCGATACATGTTGATGATGGTATCGGCTTCCGAGAGCTGAAGTGAATCGCAAATTCCCTGTATGTCGGTGCGATAGAAACGTACAGCATTGAAGGCGCGTAAAATGCGCACCGAGTCTTCATTCAGCAGTGTACACAGTGTGTCGGCATGAAGATATACGGTATCTTTTTGCGAAAATTCACGCGCTCGAGCCCGACGGGTCACATAAGAATAATGCGCGTTATCATCGTGATAGCCATAATCTCCGTCGAGAATCACTTTATTATCGGGGTCGGTGATAATCACGTTGCCCCGCGCTTCACCATAATTACGTTTACGGTTATAATAGACCGTATCACCCACAAGTGTTTTCCCGTCTTTCGACCGCACTTTTGACCGATTATAAAATGTGGCGTCATCGACACTGGTATTATACCATCCACTGGTTGTGTGAATCGTGTTGCTGTCGCTCACAATCTCGGTTTCATCTAAGATGGTGGCTATATGTGTACCGGTATTGTACTGCAACAAATCGGTATACATCTCATATTGGTCATTGATTAGTTGAACGTTGGTCGAGAACTCGGCTTGTTTAGTTTTCAGTTCATATCGGCCATAGAGCGACGACAATTCAGTGTTGTTTTTTGAATCCACTATCACACCGCGGTCGAAATAGTAACCCACATCGCTGGTCATGTCGTAGTCCAAACTGTCGGTCATGAGCGTAGTGTTGCGGTTCTCCAGCCGCACGTTATGCCGCAACTCGGCAATCTGATCCTCGCCATAGTAATGCAGCACATCGGCATAGACAAAGAGCGTATCGCCCTGGCTCATCTTCACATGGCCGAAGGCATCCAAAGAACTCGTTTCATCGTAGAAATAAGCACTGTCGCAAAACATGAACATGTCGCCACGACGGAAACGCACATGCCCCTTGAGTATCTGGTACTCGGTGCTCAACTGCTCGTCGGCCTTGAGGATATCGGCATTCTCAAGGAAAACTTTATTCTTTTGGAATCGGTTGGCTTTTGGAATTTGAGGTTTAATTTTCGCCATTCGCTTGGGCTTGGCACCGGCTTTTGCAGCACGAATGGGTTGCGCAGCCCATATTGTGGCCACAGCAGCATTGCCTGCCAACACGATGAGCAAACAGAGAAAAGCATTACGCAATCCCCGCCAAGCCTTGAATTGATTTCCACGACTATTGCTCATGGCACAAGTGCACCCCCTCAATTCGATTTCATCCATTCATAACGGAACTCGCAGTTGCGCCAGTTCTCATCGATATAGACATAGGTTGAGCGCTGCTTTTCTTTCACCCAGTTGTCAACGATCTCGGCCTTCTTGCGGTTTTCATACAGCCCCTTGAGCGTCTGATAATCCTCGGCCAGGTCGGCTTTATGACCCTCTACGCGCTTGTAAAGCTTGACGATGGCCACTTGCTCACGGCGTGTCTTGGCATTTGTCATCACAAAAGGTTTAGAGATTTCTCCCACTTCCATTTTATCAATGAGTTTACCCACCTCTGAAGGCAGTTCCGACATCTCAAACCGGTTGCTGTGAGTCTGTTCGTTGAGCATGATGCCATTGTTGTTACGCGAATCCTTGTCCTGCGACAGGTATAGGGCCGACTGCTCAAAAGTGAACTTGCCGTTCTCAATGTCGGTTCGCACACTGTCCAAGCGGGTGATGGCATCGGTCAGATCCTTGTCGGCCACTTTGGGACGCAACAAAATGTGGCGCGTGTTGATGCGGTCGCCACGCTTTTCAATCAACTGTATGATGTGGAAGCCATCGTCGGTTTCCACGATGTTCGACACTTTCTTGGTGTCATTGAGGTTGAAGGCTGCTGTAGCATATTCGGGCAACAGCATTGCACGGCTCATAAAGCCGGTTTCCCCGCCATATACAGCAGTCCCGGGATCCTCGCTATATAGGATGGCCATCGTCGAGAATTCGCTCTCGCCATTGGTGATGCGCTGAGCGTAATCGCGCAATCTCGCTTTCACCTCATCCACCTCCTGCTGCGGTATGGTGGGATTGATGGTAATGATTTGCACCTCCACCTGCTTGGGGATAAAAGGAAGCGAGTCTTTAGGCAAAGTGTTATAGAACTTGCGCACCTCGGCCGGTGTGGCCTTCACTTTCTTGGTCAGGTTGTACTGCACCTGCTGGATGCTGTTCTGGTCACGGACCATCTCGGCCAGTTTTTCTCGCAACACCGGCATGGGTTTGTGGAAATACTCCTCCACTTTCTCTTTCGAGCCCAGGTTGGCGATGAAATAATTAATGCGGGCATCCACCTCGTGGGCCACCTGCGAGTCCTGAATCTCCACTGTGTCGATGCGTGCCTGGTGCAGGAAGAGTTTGTCTATCGCCATCTTCTCCGGAATCACGCAATAAGGATTACCGTCGATTGGAGTACGTTCTTGCTGAAGATTCAGATACTGCTCCTCAATGTCGCTCTTGAAAATGGGTTCATCGCCCACAACCCAAGCCACCTCTTCGGCCACATTGTTTTGTCCATTCACGCTCACAGCCAGCGCAGCCACTGCGCAAGCCATGTAATATTTCAATTGCTTTATCATATTCAAAAATTATTTCAAACTGCAAATTTCCACATTTTTCGCCACACCACCAAACCAATTAACAATTAATAAATAATAACGAGCAAATAATGAGCGTCAGTTGTTATTCCCGATTTGGATTGCAAATTGCGACAAAGGCTACTTGATAATGATTTGTCAGTTTTTTGGGACAAAAACATGTCACATTGTCATGCCAATCTTATCTAATTACTCGTGTCTAATGTCATATTTGGATGTAGAGCACACTTTCCTATTTCTGGCATAAATATTGCTTTATGCAGAAGTGAAAGAAAGGAGAAAAAATGATGAATTTCAACAATTTTACCATTAAAAGTCAGGAAGTAATCCAAAAAGCTGTGGAACTAACCCGGCAAAACGGCAATCAGGCCATTGAACCCGAGCACCTGCTCAAGGCAGTGCTCACACAAGGTGATGGCGTGATGAACTTCGTGATGCAAAAACTGGATATTTCTCCAGTCATGATTGAGCGTCCGCTCGACGCAGCACTCTCCCACCTGCCTCGCGTGGCTGGTGGCGAACCCTACTTGAGCGGCACTTCGCAGAAAGTACTGGAAAAAGCCAACGAAGTGGCTAGGCGGCAAGGCGACCAATATGTGACCGTAGAAGCCATTTTCACGGCTCTTTTTGAAGTGAAATCGGCCGCCTCATCCATTCTGAAAGATGCCGGTGTCACGCAAAAGGAACTCACGGCAGCCATACAGGAACTGAGACAAGGGAAAACCGCCACCGGACAGGAAGCCGAAGAGCAGTACCAGGCGCTGAGCAAATATGCAGTAAATCTCAATGAACGTGCCCGGCAGGGTAAACTGGATCCTGTAATCGGCCGAGACGACGAAATTCGGCGTGTGTTGCAAATCCTGAGTCGGCGCACCAAGAACAACCCTATCTTGATAGGCGAACCCGGTACCGGAAAAACTGCCATCGTCGAAGGACTGGCACAACGTATCGTGCGCGGCGATGTACCCGAGAACTTGAAGATGAAACAGGTGTATTCGCTTGATATGGGCGCATTGATTGCAGGCGCAAAGTATCAAGGTGAATTTGAGGAGCGACTCAAGGCTGTGATTAACGAGATTACACAGGCACAAGGCGAAATCATTCTGTTCATCGACGAGATTCACACCCTTGTGGGGGCCGGGAAGAGCAGCGGTGCCATGGATGCCGCCAACATCCTCAAGCCGGCACTTGCACGAGGCGACCTGCGCAGTATCGGTGCCACCACTCTGGACGAATATCAAAAATATTTTGAAAAAGACAAGGCGCTTGAACGCCGATTCCAGGTGGTGATGGTCGATGAGCCTGACGAAGAAAGTGCCATTGCCATCTTGCGTGGACTGAAGGAGAAATATGAAAACCATCACAAGGTGCGTATCAAAGACGATGCCATCATCGCTGCCGTGCAACTGAGCCAGCGTTACATCAGCGACCGTTTCCTGCCCGACAAGGCCATCGACCTGGTAGATGAGGCAGCCGCCAAACTACGTATAGAAATGGACAGTGTGCCCGAGGGACTGGACGAAATCTCACGTAAGATTTCACAACTGGAAATTGAACGCGCGGCTATCAAGCGCGATGGCGACGAGCAGCGCATCGCCGGAATCGACAAGCAACTGGCCGAGATGCGCGACCGCGAAAATGAGTACAACGCCCGCTGGAAAAGCGAAAAAGAGCTCATTAACAAAATCCAGCAAAACAAAATTGACATGGAGCAGCTCAATTTCGAAGCCGAGCGAGCCGAACGCAATGGCGATTATGGACGTGTGGCTGAAATCCGCTATTCGCTCATTGGCCAGAAGCAAGATGAGAATCGCCGTTACCAAGAGCAGTTGCGACAGATGCAGGGCGACAAGGCACTTATCAAGGAAGAGGTGGATAGCGACGACATCGCCGAGGTGGTGAGCCGCTGGACCGGTATTCCCGTCACCAAGATGCTACAAAGCGAAATGGACAAACTGCTGCATCTTGAAGACGAACTGCACAAGCGCGTAGTGGGTCAGGACGATGCCATCAAGGCCATCAGCGATGCCGTGCGGCGCAGTCGTGCCGGACTGAACGATCCGCGCCGTCCCATCGGCTCATTCATTTTCTTGGGAACGACTGGCGTGGGCAAAACCGAGCTGGCCAAGGCCCTGGCCGACTATATGTTCAACGATGAGAACATGATGACCCGTATCGACATGAGCGAGTATCAAGAAAAATTCTCGGCAACCAGGCTCATCGGAGCGCCTCCGGGCTATGTAGGTTACGATGAAGGCGGCCAACTCACCGAAGCCGTACGACGCAAGCCCTATAGCGTGGTGTTGTTCGACGAGATTGAGAAAGCACACCCCGACGTGTTCAACGTGCTGCTGCAAGTGCTCGACGACGGACGACTCACCGACAACAAAGGCCGCACCGTCAACTTCAAGAACACCATCATCATCATGACCAGTAACATGGGGTCGAGTCTGATTCGTGAGCGTTTCGAGCACTTGAATGCCGAAAATCGCAACCAAATTATCGATAGTACGCGAAACGAAGTGATGGATATGCTCAAGCAAAGCATCAGACCTGAGTTCTTGAATCGAATTGACGAGATTATCATGTTCACGCCACTTGATGAGCAACAAATCAAGCAGATTGTCAGCCTGCAGCTCAAAGGCGTCAAGAAGATGCTGGCTACAAATGGCATCACACTCGAAGCCACCGATGCAGCGGTCCAACTGCTGGCTCGTGCAGGCTATGACCCCGAATTTGGTGCACGACCTGTTAAACGCGCCATCCAAAACATGGTGCTCAACCAGTTGAGCAAGGACATCATTGCCCAGCGTGTGAACCGCGACCGGCCCATCACCATCGATGCCACCGGCGACACCCTCACCTTCAGCAACTAACCCAAATTATATTCAATCGTTTGGCCACATTATAATAACAAGAAATGGGGCGAGATTTTCTCGCCCCATTTCTTGTTATTATAATGATGCTACTTTGCCAGACGCAAACCGATACGATTAGTCGCTGCTGTTGGAGCGTTATAAGTACGACTTGAAGTACGACAATTACCCACACTACTGTGCCACCCTCCACCCCTGCAAACTCTAAATGTTCCCGTCTCAGGCCCTTTTGGATTAGTTTGAGATTCCGCGCTATATGCGCCATACCAATCACTACACCACTCCCATACGTTACCACTCATATCATATAGCCCTAACTCATTTGCATTCTTTTGGGCAACAGAGTGTGTTCTCTCGGAGTTGGTACCGCACCATGCTACATTAAGCACTTCATCATCCCCTGAATACTTATGCTTTTCAGATTGATTGCCTCCACGAGCCGCATACTCCCACTCTGCCTCAGTTGGCATTCGGAAGGACATTTTAGTTATTTCATTTAACCGTTCTATAAACTCCAAACAGTCATCATAGCTCACGCATTCTACAGGACATTGAAGATTATCATTGAACTCACTGGGGTTGTGCCCCATTACTGCATTCCATAGTTCTTGAGTTACTTCGGTAACCCCTATTGAATAATTAGATAGTGTGACTTTATGCACTGGCTTTTCTAAATTTGTAGCATCACTTCCTTGCTCATCAGTACCCCCCATATTAAATGTGCCTCCAGCAACACGCACCATATCAAATGTAACTCCATTTACAACATACGTCTGTATCCTAGAGTAATTTGATGGAAATAATATTAAATTGATAATTTCATTCACATCTTCCACATCTATCTTCCCATCACCATTAATGTCAACATTTCCGGGATAATCACCATTCGTATTAATCTTTAGAATGTAATTAATTACAACGTTCACATCTTCCACATCTACCTTCCCATCACCATTAACGTCGCCTTGAGAAATCTCATCTACCCTTATTAAACATGATGCTGAGAGGTTAGTTCCATCCGTTGTCGTGGCAATCACGGCAGCTATTCCTTTAGCCAACGCAGTAATCTCTCCATCAGAGTTCACATTGACAACCCGCGTATCTGTAGAAGTCCATTGAACTGGACTATACGCATAATTTGGTTTAAATGTTACACTCAATTGATGATGTTGCCCACAAAAGAGTTTAATGTCATTTTCACTAAGAACTATTCCAGTAGTCAAAGGAACTGGTACAAAAACAATACATGAATCCCGTAAACCATTTAAATTAATAGCAGTTATATATATTGTCCCTGGACTTATTGCAGTTACAAATCCATCTTTAACACTTGCTACTTTAGCATTACCAGATTGCCATGTAATATCAACCGCATCTAAGCCACTTGGACATTCAATAGCTTTTAATTGATAGGTTTGACCTATATCCAGTGTGATTTCGTGCTTATTTATTTCTATGCTTGTTACATTTGGGCGTACAACAGACACAATACAACTAGCCATTAGACCATCTGGATTAATTGCTGATATTACGGCCTCACCTGAGTTTCTGGCTGACACTAATCCATTATTTGTCACAGTTGCGACTATTGTATCTGAAGACGTCCACCTAATATTCTCTGCATCGGTACCAAATGGGCGCTCAAATGCTTTAAGCTGAAATTGTTGACCAATCTCTAGAGTTTGATTCGTAATGTTGAGTTCTATTGATTCCACCACTCGTTCAAGAACAGTTACAACACAAGCAGCAAAGAGATATGATCCATCAGTTGTTGTTGCAGTAATAACAGTATTACCCGGTATAATTGGATTTACTCTACATTTACCATGACCTAAATCTTCTATAGTTGCCACAGACGGATTACTTGATGCCCAATTAACGTTATCAATAATCCATTTATCAGGTGTAAACAAAACATTTAATTCAGTTGGTTGTTTCTGATATATGGTAATAGATGGTTCTAGAGAAATAGCTGTAATGGGTACACTGTATTCCTCCATTTTAGTAAAAAATGACCATCCATTATATTCAAAACCTCCTTCCGACTCTAAAAGATTTTCTGTTCTAAAATTATCAATACTCCCAACAGGTACGCGCAATATTGAATTTTCAAATATATTATCATCGAAGGGTAATTCTCGTTCAACTAACATATCATGATAAAAATCCGTACTACAAATCCTTGTATCAGACGATTCGGCATAAATAACACCTAAGCCTGTTTTAGAAAAGGCATCTTCGCCAATTCTTTTAACTGTTGAAGGAATTAATAGGATGTTTATCGGTGAACCATGAAATGCTCTTTCACCTATGAATTCAATATTTCGAGGGATTGCAATTGAATCGGGCAAATTAGGGCAATTACTAAAGACATCACATGGAATTTCACTCATTGCACATGTGATAGGCAATTTTGTTATGCCCGTGCCTGAAAGACAAGCGACTCCAAGATTCTTCTCTGTGTCAGGGATAACAACTTCTGTTAGATTAATGCATCCATAAAAAGTATAACCTTTCAAGGAAGGTATGTCATCTGGAATGACTACAGATGTCACTTCTTCTCCATTCAAATAAAGATGATGAGCATATTCTGTTGGATTACCTGTTGATGTATGTGATACATATAAATTATCCCAACCTGCGTCAATAAAACCGCCTTCATAATATATACAACCACGGAAATAAATCTCAACCCACGCCCTGATATCTTTAATATCTACCCTTTGTAGTTTTATGCAATTCTCAAAGGCCGATTTACCGATGGAAGTGATTGTAGGTGGAATCATAATACCAGTTATATCTGTAAATGCAAATGCAAAATCAGATATTTGTTTCACTACATAATTCTGTCCTTGGAAAGAAACATTTGGTGGTATTGCAATCGAATTAGAAACATTCGGATAATTGATACCCATAGGCGGATTCTCAGTTTTAACTCCTTCTATGACCCAATATGGGTTTATATATCTAAGATTAAAGTCATCGATGGTATCAACCAATTCAAAACTAATTCTAATAGTACTGGTGACCTCTACACTCTTCTCGTCAAGAATATTGTAAGCAAGGCCATCAACCATGAAATCGTAGGCATTGATTGTATGCGACATGGTTAACATACAAAGTAGCAGACTGGCTCTATGGAAAAACACTTTCATTTTAATACTAAAATTTGATTTAGGAAAATAGAAACAATAATCTGTTGCAAAAATAATAATAGTTTCTAAACTATGCAAATTAAAGATCTAGATAAGCGCACTGCTTCATCTCAACTTAAAACAATCTATTAGTCAGTAGCCAAGGTTCTCGCCCACTAGCACTACGGTGAAGCGACCCGGAGTGCGGTTGTTGCGAAGCAGGTGGATGTAGCTGCAGATGCTGTCGGGTGAAGTGCAGTTATGGCACACACCATCAATCTTGCAGGGGGTGTTGATGTCAAAACGTGCAGCGTTGATGGGCGATGCTGTGCTGCGAGCCCTGGCCACAGCAGCTTCAACCGTTGGAGCCACCTTATTCAGCCCAATGACAAAAATGACTTTCTTTGGTCCCCACGTGATGGCCGCCACGCGGTTGCCATTGCCATCGATATTGACAATCACCCCGTCTTCCGACAGGGCATTGGCACTTGAGAGAAACACATCGGCCGTAAAGGCACGCAAATACATCTCCTGTTTCTCCTTCGCATCAGTAACCAAATCGCGGTCAAGCACTTCGAGCGTGCTGCGCTCACGCAGCATTTGTGGAATGTCCATGTCGCGAATGGTCATTGTTCCGCCCCAGGTCACACTGCTCCCATCGGGAATCAGCGACAGCACCGTAGCTGCGGCCTCGGCAGTCGTGGGGCAATAACAAGCCTCTATGTGACGGCGGTTCAGATTCTTGATCAATGTCTGAGCAAGTAATGAGTTCCTTTGTTCTGTGGGTGTCATAACAGATTATGGATATTGAATGTGATGTAAACGAAATTGTTCAACGTCTTGCTTGCGCATTCCGCAATCGTCCAGTCGGTGAAGTTCATTGTGGTCATTGACATAAAGACGCTGAGATGGTTTGAATGCCGCGTTGCCCAATGCGTGCACAGGCATGAACTGCCGTGTTTTCACACCAGCCAGATCCAGCATTGTGTGGAAGGTAACCATCCCCGTGGATATGGGCAAATCTTTGTGCCTTAAAATGTTATGCCATTGTACAGGATGAAGAGCACGCCATTGTTGCGAGGCCCACACAATAAACGGCACATGCATGTGATAATACGTAGGATTGGGCGACGCATGCAGGAAGCGACCACGTTCATCGTCGTAGATATCTTCGCCATGATCGCTGGTGTAGAGCATGACAGCGGGCTGCCCGCACTGCTCCAGCGACTTCATCACTTGCGACAGCACATAATCGGCATAGTGGATGGTATTATCGTAAGCATTTTGCAGTTCTTTGCGACTTTTCTTTGTGGCCGATGGAAATTCGGTAGGCTTGAACAGTTCAAAGCGTTGCGGGTAACGATCACGATAATCAAAATGTGACCCATAACAGTGCAGCACAATCAGCAATCGATGCCCCGCATGCTCACGCAGACGCTCATTTAATTGCTTAACGAGTTCTTCGTCATACACATTGGCCGTCATGGGCAATTCATCTTTTGTAAAATAAATATCCTCGGCTTCACAACCCAAATAGTCGATAAACGAGCCGTTTCTACGCTGATTACTTATATATACTGTAGCAAAACCGGCCTCACAAAATGCACTGATAAGACCTTTTTGCGTATATAGACTGTCGTAGTCCAGTTCACTACCCACTGCCGTGAGCAGTAGGGGCACACTCTTGTGAGTCGTGTTACTCATGGTGAGGGCGTCACGGTAAGCAACTATCCGCGCCGAATCGTTAAGGGCTTTCAGCAAAGGGGTCGTGTTCCGTTCATAGCCATAAAGCGACATATTATCGGCCTTTGCGGTCTCTCCTATCACTAGCACATACACTTCGGGCACTGAATCGCCACGCACGTTAACGGCCTGATGCTTAAACATGCGAGAAGTTACAGGATACCTGGCCGATTTGATGGCACGATCCACACTCAGTCCCATGTTATAAGTCACATTGACAGGAAAAATGTCGTCCTGGACAGCAAATCGGCGATCCACAAAATAGTTGACACCAAGCAGTATAAAACCGACTACCGACACAACACCTCCCAGTATGCGCTGGTTTCGCAAGAATGCCCAGTGAAGCGTCTGCTTGTTGCGGATGGATATAATAGACAGTACGATGCCTGTGACATATACCACCACTACAAATATTACCGATGGATATATCTGAAACAGCAACTCATTGGCCTCGGTAACGTTAGTGGTGATGACATTTAAAAACATATCCACTGCCACCGGTCCCTCGCCAAACAAGTAAAGCAGCACAATCTCAAATGCGTCAAAGAAAATGAACAAGAACAGCCACCAGAACATTTTTCCGGGCTTATCTTTTAGTGTCATGGCCGTCCAAAACAATCCCAACGGCAAAATTATATTTACAACACGAGTGAGTACACTCGTAGGTTCGGTAAACATCATGAACAGATTGGGAAGAATAAGCATTCCCAGAAATGTCCAGAACAATACGTACTGATTTTTAACAATAGATTTCATACAACATCATGTCGATTCAAAAACTCTCATACACTGCCATCACGAAACCGCTATGACCTTTCTTCCCCCAGCCATAATCTAAACGAATGTTCATGTGTGGGCGCAGGGCAAAGCGGTAACCAATGCCGAAATTTGGCAACAACTGGCCAAAACTATTTGCATCATGAAACACATTGCCAACACCCACCCAGGCTACGACTCCATTGCGTTTCCACACATGCTGGCGCAATTCCACTTGCGCGGCCATACTATGCTTGTCGCGAAAACGCCCCTTGTAGTAACCACGCATGCTGGAGTTATCGCCTAATTGAGCCAGATTGGCCCACGACGGATTGCCTACATTGAAGAGGCCGCGCAACTCCCCGGCAATTACCCCACCCTTCCACACTTTGTGATAGACCGAAGCACGAAAGTCGGTAGAAGCGAATGCATAGTGATTCCAGAGGAACTTGGGATAAAACATCTGTTTCAAGTGAATATATGCTCCACGAGAGGCATCACGCATCAAGTCGCGACTATCGTACTGAAGTGCGAAACCAAAACCATAGTTGCGTATCGTATGGTCTTGCCCCTCAAGCAACTCTGGGCGCGCCAGGGATTTGCCTTTAACTGTGCGCCACTCAGCCGATGGACCTAAATAAAACTTTGGAGCCACCCGAAAGATCATATCGGCCTTCATTTTGATTTCATTCTGCCGCAGTTTACTTTCATTTGCATCATTATTCCCCATTTCATAGCCCATTCCCCAAAAGTTTTGAGGAGAATAGCCCACTCTGAGTTCTGCATTGATTCGCTTACTGTCGTGAGGGAACAATAAAGTGCCCGATGCACTGACCGACCAAAACCCGGCAGTCGAAACATCAACTCCGGCCATAAAATTGGAAGGCTGCATAGAAAAATCACATCCCTTCAAGCGGAATTCCATAATGCCATATAGGGCTAAGCCCAACTTGCTATCGGTAGAATAATGCGGTCCGCCCAGCACCAGCCACTTAGCCTTGTTGCTATTTTGTTTTGCACTGTCACCACCATTCAGGTAATTGACCAGTTTCTGAAAAAAACTCAATTTTGGTTTTACTTTTGTGCTATCAATAGCCACCGTATCGCTTTGCGAATAGACGTTAAATGACAAAGTCACACAAAATAATATGAAAATCCATATTCGTTTCATTCTGCAAAATTAATGTCTATTTTTATGACAGCAAAATGCGAGCACAAGAATCACATGTTTACGTTCAACTTCTTAATATGAGGTTAATAATTGCATTTACATCGGTTACGTCAACCTTTCCATCATCACTTATGTCGGCCGAACCGGGATAATCCTGAGAATTTTTAACCTTCAGAATGATATTGATGGCCGCGTTCACATCGGCGACATCCACCTTGCCATCGCCTGTCACATCTCCGGTCAGTAATGCTGTGGGATCATAACCCAGTTGCTCGTCCATCCAAGTCAAGCGGTCGGTGAGCCAACTCTTGAGATAAGCCACTTCATCTTCATAGTTGCTGGCAATATACTCATTTGGCCACACATATTGCCCCCATCGCGGCCATGCGCGCGAGTTTCTCGTTTCGGCACCATTGCTTGTCAAGACCGTCGCCATTGAATCTACCAAGTTCATCAAGCGGTCGTCCCTGAAGTTGGAGCGGCGATAGGCAGCCCAACGAGCCTTGAGTGCAGCGGTATAGTTCTTATCTTTGTTCAGCTTATACCACCAGAACGGTATCAGCTGAGAATCTCCATTTTGATTTAACAAATCATTATTTTGATAAATCCATGAATCGGTGCGCCACCCATTGTAATAATCCGAATTACCATAGCCCAGATTAAAATCCCACAACACCAGTTTGAAGCGGTCATCAACGCTTTCACGATGCTTGTAAATCTTGCAACTCAGCCGGTATCCATCTACATTATGGGCAAATTCTTGAGCTAGTTGGTAATCCATAAACGATTGCACATCAATATATTTCGCATATCCATTAACGGGATCGGTATAATCAGATGCGGCAAAAGCATCTTCCATAGCATCGATAGCACCATGAATATAATTTAGCTGTGAATCGGTCATCTCATCATATTCCGGCGATTTATACTGAAAATTGATATACTTCCACCTATATTGAGTTCCCGTTTTGCTCACAGGATGATATTTCGACGTGTAGGTCTCTTCATCGGTACGATCCACTTCTAGCAAATATCCACCGGTCAGTTCATCGCCTTGCTCACCCGGGTCGTCTAAATTAAGTCTTTTCTTGCCTTTCGACACCACCTCACACATGATGTAGACACCATAGTAAGTGCCATCCAGTATCATCTCGCAAAATTTTCCGTGGGGGGCATAATCCATCCAGGGGCGCGACAACTCAAAAGCCAGCAGGTCGCGCATCATGCTTTTATCGGAATATGGAGCAAGCATGGCCCAGTTATTGTCTTTCCCCATGCCCAGAATTTTCACCTTGGTTTTCACTCCACCATCCTCCAGTGCCTTATCAAGCGTGCGGAATGAATAAGGTTTCTTGTCACTACTGGTAAAAGATGTATTGCCTCGATAACGGATGGCTACGTAGCCATCGTAGTCGATACGCTGATCGGGATGCGCTACAGTATCGGCATAATTCAGCTGCCCATCACCATTATCAATGATCTTCATGTGAGCCGTAATGCGCTCATAACGGTCTATCATGTTTCCATCTACATCAAGAAACACAATGGGCAGATTAGTTTCATTGAGACGCACGTTTGTGTTATCTGGCAGATAATTATCCCAGCGCTGTGCATATCCGGCCATAGCCAGAAACACACCAAACGCAAAAAACATAATTCGCTTCATCAGTTATATATTTGGTGCAAAAGTACAAAAAAATGACTTACCACAATACATTTGCAAAAAGAAACTGCGAATTGGTGGAATTTGACTTCCTCCAATTCGCAGCGGAGCGATTGTTGTTTCGGTATTATTTCTTTTGGCGGCAACCATGCTCATAACCAGCACGGAAAGCAGCTATATTGGTATCGACAATTGTTTGACCCTTGCGTTCAAACACGTTGGTGATACCTTCTATCAACTTATCTGGTTCCAGGATGTCGAGCACCGAGGCTGTAGCTCCCAGCAACACCATGTTGGCGCTGCGAGGCGACTGCACTTCTTTGGCAATTGCTTCCACGTCCAGACGTATCACATTGTTCACCTTGTCCAGCTCTCCGTTAACCGCATCCATTTCAGGATAATTGGGGATATTGACAAAGGGTGCGGAAGATGTAATAATCCAGCCATTGGGTTTGAGATAAGGCAGATAGCGCAAAGCCTCCATGGGTTCAAGTGACACAATCAGGTCGCATCCACCAAGAGGAATCAAATCGCTGTGAATAGGGTCAGAGCTGATGCGCAGATTGCTCTGCACATCACCACCACGTTGGCTCATTCCATGCACTTCGGCTTGCTTGAGATATAGATTCTGGTCAAGTGCTGCCCAGCCTATTACCGTTGCGATGGAGAGGATACCTTGTCCTCCCACGCCGCACAAAATGATATCTTGTTTCATTGTCTTTGCGGAGATTTTAAGTTAGGAACTGTACTGTTTTTCTTCTGAGCGGCATGCCGCTTTGCAGTCTGAATGCACTCGCGACGAGCAATAATGACCGAGACGTCCGGATAGTCAATTTCTTCTTTAATAACGCGCTCCATCTCCTCATAGTTTTTGGGAAGAGGCACGATGACACGCACATGTTCGGGAGCTACGCCAAGTCCGGTACAGATGCTCTCCAGGCGGCCTGTGCCGGCAGAGTCCTGACCGCCGGTCATACCCGTAGTCAGGTTATCACTGATGCAGATGGTAACATGAGCCTTAGAATTTACGGCATCGAGCAGACCAGTCATTCCACTGTGTGTGAATGTCGAGTCGCCAATCACAGCCACCGCGGGATGCACACCAGAATTAGCGGCACCTACAGCCATTGTTACCGATGCACCCATCTCCACACAAGTGTGGAACGCATGGAACGGGGCAAGCCAACCCAGCGTGTAGCATCCGATGTCGCTGAACACGCGAGCCGACTCTATGGGTTTAACCACATTGTTGAGTGCTGTGTAGAAGTCGCGGTGTCCACAACCCTGGCACAATGCGGGAGGACGCGGTACAGCGACCTGCGAAGCTTCGCCACGGGGCAACTGGGGCAGCCCAAGAGCTTCACGCACACAATCGGGATTCAACTCGCCTGTGCGAGGAAGTGAGCCATCCAAGCGTCCCTTGACGGGTACCGGAGTGTCCAGCACACCTTTAATACGACTTTCTACCAGAGGCTGTCCTTCTTCCATCACAAGAATGCTCTTGCACTCCGATGCCATGCGACGAATCAAAGCCTTGGGAAGAGGATATTGAGAAATCTTCAGCACCGGGAACGGGCAACCTTCGGGATAGTTCTCCATCAGGTAATTATAAGCTATACCACAGGCAATGATACCCATGCTCTTGTCCTTCCCATCGATGTACTGGTTATTGCCCATCGTTTCTGATTGATGCTCAAACTCGGCATAATCCTTAATCAGTTGCACGTTGCGCACTTTGGCATTGGCAGGCAAAAGCACCCACTGGCGAGGATTCTCGGGAAAATGCAACTCATTCTCGGCTCTCACTTCGCCTGTTTCTACCACAGCACGAGAGTGAGCCATGCGAGTAGTCATGCGCATGAGTACTGGAATGTGGAATTTCTCCGAGAAATCATAAGCCTGTCCTATCATTCTATAAGCCTCTTGCTGTGACGAAGGCTCAAAACAAGGCACCATGGCAAATTCAGCATAAAAACGAGAGTCCTGCTCGTTCTGTGATGAGTGCATTGAAGGATCATCGCAAGCTGTTACCACAAGACCGCCATTAGCACCTGTCATTGCGGAGTTCACAAATGCATCGGCACAAACATTCATGCCCACGTGCTTCATGCACACCAGTGCACGTTTCCCAGCAAACGATGCCCCAATGGCCGATTCCATTGCCGTTTTCTCATTGGCACTCCATGTGCTGTGCACACCACGCTCTTTTGCCAGCGGATGCTGCTGAATGAATTCCGTAATCTCGGTAGACGGCGTTCCGGGATAGGCATAAACGCCCGTCAGTCCGGCATGAAGCGCACCCAAAGCGAGTGCCTCATCACCGAGGAGAAGAGTTTTGTTGTTCATGTTGTTTATATTTTTTATCAAGATTCTGAATAGAAGAATCAACTGTTACGTTAAGCGTCACGAAATTAGTCATAATTTGTGACATGAACAAGTATTATATTAAAATTAACATTTATGCAGTTTTATGCAGATTCTATTTTATGCGTAGAAATAACGGCTTTCAGAACGCACCAACATGAGTAGATTTTTCTCATTAACTCCTTGTGATACAAGAGACTCTCGAGGAATTAATAAAAAGTTATATGGGCGCACGCGCAGATGGAAATAATAGTATCGATCATCGCGAGTCACCATTTTGATGTCTTGCCAGGCTATGTTGCGGGATTTCATTCGCTGGTCGGTGAAGGTGAGGTGTAGTCCCTCCTTATCTATTTCAACAGTTTTTTCCATCAGCGACCACCGCACCTCTAGCGTGAGTGCATAATTAATGTAGATGAGTATCATCAGCATGGGGAATACCATAAACACCAGCATCAATCCCACTACGAGCCATCGCACATCGTGCATCAGAAGTCCGCCTATGCCACACACCAGCAGGGGTAATAAGAACCATGGCCAATTCCGTCTAAAATACATTTGCCACAACGGCCGCATATATTGCCCCGACTCCACCTTTATATTTTCTAATTTTATAGACATTTCACAGTTTATCACGAGGGTGGCTTTCAGTCAATATGAATTCTATAGATAGTTCCTTCTATTAGCGTACAATACACATCGCCTGTAGTTGCGTCTACCTCAAAACCGTTCACCTCACTGGTTCCCATTTCATAAGCAAACAATAGCTGATGGGTTTTAGCGTCAACCACGGCAAGCATGCCACGGCGCGACCCTAGCAAGACACAACCTTTATGCTCTAGCACGATGCAAGGTGCATGCTCATAGCCAAACTTAGCGTCGGTTTTCCACAGCAGTCGATATTCATCGCTCGTTGCATCCATGGCCAGCAATTCGCCATCCATCGTCTTGGCATAGACCACGCGTCCATCGGTGCTGCGGCCTAAACTTTCGCGAACTTTATAATCATTTTTCTCACGCCACATTTGCTTACCCGACTTGCGGTTGATTGCTGTTGTCGCACGATCGGGGGCCACGATAATTACCCTATCTCCTGTCACAATAGGCACCACGTTGCCAGGACTGAAGAGATTGTTGGAACGTCCATTGTTCCACTGCCAACGCAACGATCCTGTCTTGCGGTCTAACAGACGCAAATAGGTGTCCCACGCACCAAACACCACATCATTTTCACTAACTACCGGAGCAGCCTGACAGTAATTGCCTATGCTGTCATAATGCCACAACAGGCGATGCCTTTTCACGTCCCATGCTTGGAACGTTTTATATCCACCTTGATACAGAACACCATCGACAACGACTCCATCGGCCACATAAGGCCCTAGCGCCTCATAAATGTGCCGCACTTTGCCAGTCTGTTTATCAAGCCACACAAGTCGCTTGTCGGCCGTTGGAGCAATGACCACATCGCCCCACACCGCAGGACGGGAAAACAGCATGGCATCGGTTTTATATTTCCAGCGCACACCGTGTGTGCGCTTATCGATGCACTTGACATAACCTAGCGAATTACCGAAATAAAGACTCGTTTTGTCTACGCCCAGGCGAGTGAATATTGAAGCGTCGTCGGCATAGACTTTTTCAACCTTGAAACCTTGTGGAACTGAAGTAGTAATTTGCTTCGCTGGGAAGCTATCGTAATCAAGATTGATTTTATATGCATATTTCAGTTCCGGTTCATGCCCTAAGACCTTATTATATACATGAATCCACATACGATTGAGATCTACATTGAGCAGTGTATAGCCATAATCGCCATTTCCCATGTCTAACGCCCTCACCATCACTCCACTGATGCCACACGTCTCATATTGCTTCCAACGATGATAGTGGCCATTCTGGTGTGTAATGACAGGATATTTCTTTAGCACTTCCACATAGTCTCGATAGTTATCCAGGTCATCGAGTAATGGATAGTGATTGATACTCAACACTTTCATGCCGGGTTTTATGCGCCTCGCCAACGTTTGGTCCAGCCAGATGAGGTCTTCTTGTTTGATATGTCCATCACCCATTTTCATAAAAGGGCCGCAATTCAGTCCCACCACAAGCAGGTTTCCCAGTTCAAACACAAAACGGTCACTGCCCCACAGGTCATTAAATGTCTTACAGGCACTCTGACTCCAGTTGTTCTCATGATTACCCGGAATCACATAGAGCGGTTTTGTGATCTGATCAAGAATTGATTTCACGTTGCGCAACTGAATGTCGCTACCCTCATTGGTTAGATCACCTGTCATGAGCACCGCATCGGCATCACTGGCATTAATTTCCGCAACAGCTTCTTTCAATTTGCTTTCATTAGCATTACCGGGTGAAACATGCACATCACTCAAGATGGCAAGCCGCTGTGCATCAGCCAGTATAACGAGCATGCTGCACAAAAGCAGCAATAAGAGTCTAAATTTCTTCATCATCTTTATTGTTAGATTTATCCTACAAAATTACGCAAAAAGCCCGAGATTTTATGTAATTTTGCAAAAAATATCGTCATGGCCAGTTACCTGCAAGTAGAGAATCTCACAAAGTCTTTTGGTGCCGATGTCCTGTTTACCGACATCACTTTTGGTGTTGCCGAAGGTGACAAAATAGGGCTTATTGCCAAAAATGGTCTTGGCAAAACCACACTGTTGCGCATCTTGGCTGGCGACGACACACCCGACTCGGGGTCGGTCATCTACCGCAACGACCTGCGCGTGGGATATTTGCCACAAAGTCCCTCATTTCCAGGCTCACAAACAGTGATGGACTCATGTTTATGTGGAGACGACAAGCAGTCGCAGGCAGTGCGCGACTATGAAATGGCTCTCATTTCGGCCGACAGTGATGCTATGACTCATGCCATTCAGGCAATGGACAATGCCGCCGCATGGGATTATGAAGACCGCTTCAAGCAGATTCTCACCATGCTTAAAATTGACGATTTTAACCAGCGCATGGAGCAACTGTCAGGCGGACAGGTGAAGCGAGTGGCACTAGCCAAAATTCTCATTGGAGAGCCACAATTCATCATTTTGGATGAACCTACCAACCATCTGGATATTGACATGATTGAATGGCTGGAGAACTATCTCAAACGCAGTTTCGTCACTCTGCTCATGGTCACACACGACCGTTATTTCTTGGACGGCATCTGCAATAAAATACTGGAGCTGGACCAGCAGAGCATATACGCTTATTCCGGTAACTACAATTATTACCTAGAAAAACGCACCGAGCGCATCGAGGCCCAAAATTCAGCTGTTGAGCGCGCTCGTAATCTGCTGCGCACCGAACTCGACTGGATGCGGCGACAGCCTCAGGCTCGAGCCCATAAAGCGCAATACCGCATCGACGCGTTTTACGACCTCAAGCAACGTGCACAAGCACGTCCCACCGAGCGAAACGTGGAGCTCAACGTGGGAGCCACCTACATCGGCAACAAAATATTCACAGCCTGTGACGTGAGCAAACGATTTGGCGAAAAGGTCATTTTAGACCGGCTCAATTACACCTTTGCCCGATATGAAAAACTTGGCATTGTCGGCGACAATGGTGTGGGAAAATCCACTTTCATCAAATTGTTGCTGGGAATTCTGCAACCCGACAGTGGCCATTTCGAGCTGGGCGAAACCATCCGTTTTGGATATTATAGCCAGGAAGGGATCTCTTTCAAAGAAGACAAGCGGGTCATTGATGCTGCACGCGACATTGCTGAGGTCATCTATTTTGATGAGAAAAACAACTACACCGCCTCACAATTTTTAAACTTGTTCCTGTTCAACGCACGCGACCAGCAGAAACTTATTGCAAAGCTGAGTGGCGGTGAACGCCGAAGATTGTACCTGGCCACTGTGCTAATGCGCAAGCCGAATTTCCTTATCCTTGATGAACCTACCAATGATTTGGACATCCAGACTCTGGCAGTACTCGAAGACTACATTGCACATTTCAAGGGGTGCGTGATTATCGTCAGTCACGACCGCTATTTCATGGATCGCACTGTAGACCACACGTGGGTGTTCATGGGAAACGGAGTTATCAAGGATTTCCCTGGAAATTACAGCGAATACCGTGCATGGAAGGAACTACATGAACGCGAAGTTTCGGAAAAAGGGAAAAACTCCACTTCATCGCCCGAACGCCAACATTACAACAACCGTGATTACAGCAACAAACTCACATATAAAGAAAAAAAGGAACTAGAACAAATCACTGCCGACCTTGAGGCCCTGAATCACGAAAAAGACCAACTTGACACGCTGTTTTCCAGCGGAGCAACCATCGACGATGCCGCTCAGAAAGCAACACGTTACCAAGAAATAAAAGACACTCTCGATGAGTTGGAAATGCGCTGGTTGGAACTGAGCGAAAAAAAATAAAGCCTCCGGAATGAACTGCCGAAGGCTCTATGGTGTGTCGTGTGTTGCTGTCCAGCAAGTGTGACACGGCAAATGTTTTATTACGAAAAAGTCAGTTAAATACGTTTGAAGCTCTAATTCTTGTTTTCATTGTAACAGACTCTGGGAACAACGAAAAGTTTAATCTCCTTTTTTAATTTAACATTTATTAAATCATTCCTATTTAAATAACCTCAAAACTTGACACGCTGTAGTGAAAAAAGGACATTGGCATAGTTATTGCAGTAAAGCTATGAAAGAAAACAAAAACAGAAAATGATATACAACAACAAGAAGTACCAAGAATTGATTTCACGTCACTGTGCCCAGCACCCCATCGCTGGCCTTCACACCGATGATGAAGAAGAGGAAATGCCCGAAGAAGAGAGCGGCAATAATCCCCCGGCACAAGGCGGAGAACGTCGCACACAACGACGAAATGTCATGAAAGGTGACAATAATGGCACTCCCGTTATTGACAAATATAGCAAGGATATCACTCGGGCAGCCGCCGAAGGTCGCCTAGATCCTGTAGTGGGACGCGAGAAAGAAATCGAACGTCTGGCTCAGATTTTGAGCCGGCGCAAGAAAAACAATCCCGTGCTGATAGGCGAACCGGGCGTGGGCAAATCGGCCATCATCGAAGGCCTTGCCAAGCGCATCGTAGAGCGCAAAGTGGCTCGAGTGCTCTTCGACAAACGCATTGTGTCGCTCGACATGGCCGCGATAGTGGCAGGTACCAAGTATAGAGGGCAGTTTGAAGAGCGCGTTAAAGCCGTGGTAGACGAGGTGACGCAACACCCCGACATCATCATGTTCATTGACGAAATTCACAATATTGTGGGGGCTGGCAATGCCAGTGGATCAATGGACGCCGCCAACTTGCTCAAGCCGGCACTGGCTCGAGGCGAGTTTCAATGTATTGGTGCGACAACACTCGATGAGTACCGCAAAAACATTGAAAAAGACGGCGCACTGGAACGCCGATTCCAAAAAGTGATTGTAGAACCCACTTCGGCTAGCGAAACACTGGAAATTTTACACAACATTAAGCACGTCTACGAGAAACACCATGGTGTGGCCTACACCGACAAGGCACTCGAAGCCTGTGTAAAACTCACCGACCGTTACATCAGTGACCGTTTTTTCCCCGACAAGGCTATTGACGCTCTCGACGAGGCAGGCTCACGTGTGCACATTTCTAAAGTTGTGGTTCCGCCCGAAATTGACAATTTGGAAAAACGCATCGCCGAAGCGCAAGAGAATAAATTCAAGGCTGTTCAGGCTCAAAACTTTGAGGGTGCGGCAAATTACCGCGATCTGCAAGAACGTCTGAAGCTGGAATTGGACCATGCTAAAAGAGTGTGGGAAGAAGAACTCGACAGCAAACGTGAAACCGTGGATGAAAACGACGTAGCCGAGGTGGTGGCTCTCATCACCGGTGTTCCTGTGCAACGCATCGCACAGAGTGAAGGCATGCGTCTGCTGGGCATGACCGATGAACTGAAAAAACAAGTCGTGGGTCAAGATGAAGCCATCGATAAGATTGCACGGGCAATCCGCCGCAACCGCGCGGGCCTGCGCGATCCCAAGCGTCCTATCGGCTCGTTTATGTTCTTAGGTTCTACAGGAGTCGGAAAAACATTGCTGGCCAAAAGGCTTGCAGAATTCCTATTTAATAGCGATGAAGCACTTATCCGCATCGACATGAGCGAATATATGGAGAAGTTCAATGTCTCCCGCCTGGTGGGTGCACCTCCGGGCTACGTGGGATATGAAGAAGGCGGACAACTCACCGAGAAAGTGCGCCGTCACCCCTACTCGGTCGTATTGCTTGACGAGGTGGAAAAAGCTCATCCCGATGTATTTAACTTGCTGTTGCAAGTGCTAGACGAAGGGTCGCTCACCGACAGTCTGGGACGCAAGGTTGACTTCAAAAACACCATCGTGATTATGACCAGCAACATCGGCACACGCGAGCTGAAGGATTTCGGGGCCGGAGTCGGTTTCAACACTGGCGACATCACCAAGGAACGTAGTGACTCGGTGATTCGCAAAGCGCTGAATCGTTCTTTCTCACCTGAGTTCCTCAACCGAGTCGACGACATTATCACCTTCAGCGCCCTCAACAAAGATGATATTCTCAAAATCGTAGACATTGAACTTGCTTCCTTCTACAAGCGCGTGGAAGATGCCGGATTCAAACTCGTCATCACCGATGCCGCCAAGCAAATGGTGGCCGATGCCGGATATGATGTGCAATTTGGCGCACGACCTCTCAAACGTGCCATCCAGTCCAACATCGAAGATCCGCTCAGCGAAATGCTGCTGCGCGAAGAAGCTCAGGCTGGCGACACCATCGTGATGGACGTGGCCGACGGTGAGATCAAAGCCGCCATACAAGTACAACAACCTACAGAATAAGATTTTTCATTAAAAAACATATTTCAATATGGCAACAAAAGGTTCAATCGGGGTAACTACAAACAACATTTTCCCCGTTATCAAACAATTTCTCTACAGCGATCATGAGATTTTCCTGCGTGAGCTGGTTTCTAACGCTGTCGATGCCACTCAAAAATTGAAAACACTAGCAAGCGCCGGCGAGTTTAAAGAATCAACCGAGGGGCTTACCGTTTCGGTCACGCTCGACAAAGAGGCCGGCACGCTCACCGTAAGTGATCATGGTATCGGAATGACTGCCGAAGATGTAGACAAATACATCAACCAAATAGCCTTCTCGGGTGCCGAAGAGTTCCTCAACAAATACAAAGACAGCGCTAATGCCATCATAGGTCACTTCGGTCTGGGATTCTACTCGGCATTCATGGTATCGAAGAAAGTAGAAATCCGCTCCTTATCCTATAAAGAAGGCGCTCAAGCCGTCAGTTGGACTTGCGATGGCTCACCCGAATATGAAATGAACGAATGCGACAAGACTGAACGCGGCACCGACATCATTCTCTACATCGATGATGATGAAAAAGAATATCTGGAGCAAAGCCGCATCAACTCGTTGCTTAACAAGTACTGCCGTTTCCTGCCTGTGCCCATCATTTTCGGCAAGGAGCAAGAATGGAAAGACGGGAAATATGTAGACACCGACAAGGACAAGGTCATCAACGACGTAGAACCATTGTGGACTCGCAAACCCACAGAACTGAAAGACGAGGATTATCTCAAATTCTATCGTGCCATTCAACCCGGGCAAGAAGACCCATTGTTCTGGATTCACCTGAATGTAGATTTTCCCTTCACTTTGACCGGTATTCTCTATTTTCCCAAAATCAAGAACAATCTGGACATCCGCAAAGACCGAATCCAACTCTATTGCAACCAGGTTTATGTTACCGATAGCGTAGAAGGTGTGGTGCCCGACTTCTTGATGTTGCTGCAAGGTGTCATCGACTCGCCCGACATTCCGCTTAACGTGTCACGTTCCTATTTACAGGCCGACCGCAACGTGAAGAAAATTTCCACCTATATTACTAAGAAAGTTGCGTCGCGACTGGAAGAAATCGCCAAAAACGATGCACAGGAATTTGAGAAAAAGTGGAACGATATCAAGATTTTCATTGAGTATGGCATGCTTAGCGACGAAAAATTCTGCGAGCAAGCCATGAAATTCGCCTTGCTGGAGAACACCGACGGTAAGTTCTTCAAACTTGACGATTACAAAAAACTGATTGAAGCCAACCAAACCGACAAAGATGGCAACCTCATCTACCTCTATGCTACCGACCGCGAAGCACAGTACACCCACATCAAGGCTGCCAGCGACAAGGGCTACGACGTGCTCATGATGAACGGCCAACTGGATGTGCCTTTCGTGGGCATGCTGGAGCAGAAGAACGAGAAATCACGCTTTGTGCGCGTTGATTCCGATGTTATCGACCGGCTCATCGTCAAGGAAAATGCCCGTGAAGTGGAACTCACCCAAGACGAGAAAGACGTGGCCACCACATTGTTCCAGTCGCAAATGCCCTCCATCGACAAGAGCAACTTCATGGTGTCGTTTGCGGCTCTCACAGCCGAGGACCAGCCAATTGTCGTCACGCAGAGCGAGTATATGCGCCGCATGAAGGAAATGGCTCAGTTCCAGCCTGGCATGAGTTTCTATGGTGAACTGCCCGACAGCTACATGCTAACACTCAACACTGAGCATGAGCTCATTAAACGAGTCATCGACGATGCAGTTAAGGCTACCGAGGCCGAGTTGAAACCAATCAATGAAGACATCAAGGCCACCAACAACGTCATCAATGCCCTGCGCGACTTGAAGAAAGACGACAAGGATCTCACCGATGAACAGAAAAAGGACCTGGAAGAGAATGAGAAGAAAGTGAGTGAATTGCGCGACAAACGCAATGCCGTCATTACGGCCTATGCTGCCGGCCAAGATGTGGTGAAGCAACTCATCGACATCGCTCTGCTGGGCAACGGACTGCTGAAAGGCGAATCGCTTAACACCTTCCTCAAACGTTCGGTGAGCCTGCTGAAATAAGCTAAAGAACAACCAGCCGAGAACCCGTCTTCATTGACCTGATATAGTCCAGATTGGGTTCTCGGTTCTTTATCTATTGATATATTCTATTATTATCATGAGTGACGAAAACCTACGATTGGAAATCAGTCGAATCGATGATTCGGAATCGCTTTCCACCACTCTATTTGAGAGCAAGATTCAGGCCGGGTTTCCCAGTCCGGCACAAGGTGCTTATGGCGATGCCATCGACTTGAATCGTGAGCTCATCAGCAATCCGGCTGCCACATTTTGCGCGCGTGTGATAGGCAATTCCATGATTGATGCCGGCATCAACGATGGCGACCTGCTCATCATCGACAAGTCGCTCACGCCACACAATGGCGACATAGCAGTGTGCTTTATTGATGGCGACTTCACCGTGAAACGGATTACCATCAAAGCCGACGGCTTGTACCTCACCCCCGCAAACAAACAATTCCCGGAACTCTACGTTTCGCCCGAAAGCAATTTCACTGTTTGGGGCGTGGTGTCGCACATTATTCACCACATCACGCGCTGAAATCGACATGAAGCTCTACGGACTCATTGACTGCAACAATTTTTTCGTGTCATGTGAGCGAGTTTTCAACCCCATGCTCAATGGCCGCTCCGTCGTCGTCTTATCTAACAACGACGGATGTGTGATTGCACGCAGCAACGAGGCCAAAGCCATGGGTATCCCCATGGGATGCCCCGCCTTCCAGATTAAAACACATTGCGATCCGCGTCAGGTGGTGCAACTTTCTGCCCGCCACATCATGTATCATGACCTGTCGCAGCGCGTGATGAGTATCATCGGTGCCGAGGTCGAAAACGTGGATCAATATTCGGTGGACGAAGCTTTTTTCACACTGCCTTACGAAGATATTGAACGCAATCATGTCCTGCTTGCTTCGCTGGTCGCTAAGATCAAGCAATATGTGGGTATCCCGGTAAGCATCGGTTTCGCACCAACCCGCACGTTGGCCAAAATCGCATCGCACGTGGCCAAGAAACACCCGCGCATCACCGATGGTGTTTATTGGCTAGTGCGTCCCGAGGCCATTGACATCATCCTCCAGCGCACGCCCATCGGCGACGTGTGGGGAATAGGCCGACGGTTATCGGCCTCACTCACCGAACGCGGCATCAACACCGCAGCACAGTTCACACAGATGCCTTCGGCTCTGGTGAGGCGACTGTATTCTGTTGCTGTAGAACGCACTCAACGCGAACTAAAAGGGGAAGACTGCGTCAGTATCAATCCCGTGACCGTTGCTCATAACTCTATCATGAATTCACGCACTTTTGCCCATGTAATTACTAAGCGAAACGAGGTGAGGGATGCCGTGGTGGTATTCGCAAAAATGTGTGCCAAGCGACTGCGCGATGAGCATGTTGTTGCCGGCTCGGTAACAGTATACATTAGAGGCGACCACCACCGTGAAGATCTCCCCTACTACGCCAACTCATTTCAAATCAAGCTTCCCACCCCATCTTCCTCTACCATGACCATCGTGCAACATGCCCTTCAGGCTTTTGGCAACGTTTTTCGCGAGGGATTCTCCTATCGCAAGGCCGGAGTGCTGCTTAGCGACATCACTTCCAGTCACGGCATTCAGTTAGGACTTTTCGATACCAAAGACTATGCTCGTCAGCAACGACTCATGGAAGCCATTGACAACATCAACGGCCACTACGGTTCCCATGTGGTAACTCTGGCTCCCGATGACTCCAAGGGTGAATGGCGTCCCGAAAAATCACACTTTCAAGAAAGCAGCAGAACACTGCGCATTTATACAGCCATGCTATAGCGCAAAAGATTTTCTTATGTCGGCAAAAAATACTAATTTTGCCCTCCAAGGAAAAACAATTATGATTGACATCAACAATAGCATTATCAAAGTGGTGAAATCGCTTGCGGCCAAGAAGCACCGCGACAGCGAGGGTCTGTTTGTGGCCGAAGGCACAAAGTGTGTGCGCGACACGTGGGACGCGTTCAACTGCCGATGGCTCATCGCCACACGGTCGTGGTATGAGCAACTGGGAACAGCCGCCCACTACGACAAAATCGTCATCACGCCCAAGTCGCAAATGGCTCGCATATCACAGTTTGACACCCCCAGCGATGTAATCGCCGTCTATGAGATTCCCACGCGTTCCTACACCGACGAGGAAGTGAGAAACAGTCTGAACATTGTACTCGACAATATTCAGGATCCTGGCAACCTGGGCACTATTATGCGGCTGGCCGACTGGTACGGTATTCGCAATATATTCGCCAGTACCACCACAGTCGATGTATTTAACCACAAAGTAGTGCAAGCCACCATGGGTGCCATTTCAAGGGTGAAAGTCCACTATTGCGATCTGGAGAGCTTACTGGAACAATACAGCGACCTGCCAGCCTACGGCACATTCCTTGACGGTGAAAACATCTACAACAAGAAACTGGCGCCACACGGGTTTGTCATCTTCGGCAACGAGGGAAAGGGCATCAGCGACAATGTGGGCAAACTGGCCAGCGAGCGGTTGCTCATCCCGTCGGCACCGCACCAGGGAGCTGGCAGCGAGTCGCTCAACGTGGGCATAGCTGCCGCTATTACCATCAGCGAAATCATGCGCAGTTCTTTACAGAAATAAACATAGCAGCACGTTAAAAGCCTCATAACTAGCAGAAAAATGAACTATGGCAAAAAGCAATAAAACTTCCTATTTCTGTAAGAATTGTGGTGCCGAGTCGCCAAAGTGGGTAGGTCGATGCCCTAGCTGTGGTGAATGGAACACATTTGTCGAAGAACCAGTCGCACCCAAATCCAGTCAGCATAAACGATTGATAGGCGAAGCTCACGGACATGAGCCCATTGTTCCTGTCAAAATAAACGATATCAAAGCCGAAGAAACGCCTCGCATCAAGTTGCCTAGCGGTGAATTGAACCGCGTGCTGGGTGGCGGGCTTGTGCCCGGAAGCATTGTGCTCATAGGCGGTGAGCCGGGAATTGGCAAAAGCACGCTCGTGCTTCAAAATGTGATTCGCATACGCAGTCGCCGGGTGTTATACGTATCAGGCGAAGAGAGCCCGCAACAATTGCGCATGCGAGCCGACCGCATCGCCCGAAGCAACATGGACTGCGAGTGCTACCTGCTATGTGAAACCTCACTGGAGTCTATTTTTGCTAGCATCCGCGCCGATAAACCCGACTTGATTATTGTAGACTCAATACAGACCATTGCCAGCGACGAGCTGGAAAGCGCGGCAGGCAGCGTGAGCCAGGTGCGCGAGTGCGCCGCAACTTTTTTGCGTTATGCCAAGGAAACAGGCACACCCGTCATTCTCATTGGCCATATCAATAAGGAAGGTTCCATTGCCGGCCCCAAAGTCCTCGAACACATCGTTGACGCCGTTCTGCAATTTGAAGGTGACCGCCAGTATATGTACCGCATTTTGCGCTCCATAAAGAACCGATTTGGCAACACCAGTGAAATAGGCATCTACGAAATGAAGGAAGACGGACTGCGTGAAGTAACCAATCCTAGTGAGATGCTACTCTCGCAGAGCGATGAGCCTCTTTCGGGCACAGCCATCGGAGTGACGATGGATGGTGCGCGCCCATTCCTCATAGAAGTTCAAGCCCTGGTGAGTACTGCAGCCTATGGCACGGCGCAACGCTCGGTTACAGGATTCGACCCACGCCGCATGAACATGCTTCTGGCTGTGCTGGAAAAACGCGTAGGCTTCAAACTGGCACAAAAGGATGTATTTCTCAACATAGCCGGAGGACTCAAGGTGAACGACCCGGCCATGGATCTGCCTGTCATCTGCGCGATCTTGTCGAGCAATGTGGATATGCCCATCAACAAGGGCGTGTGTTTTAGCGGTGAAGTGGGCCTATCAGGAGAATTAAGACCCGTCACACGCATTGAACAACGCATAGGAGAAGCCGCCAAGCTGGGTTTCGACAGCATCGTCATTCCAGCTCGTAACTTGAAAGGAATCAAGACCGACCACCTGGGCATCCGGGTCATTGAGGTAGCAAAAGTGGAAGAGGCTTTCCGATATCTATTCGGATAAGGCAATGAATGGCTATTATTTCAATCCCGACAATGACTTGGCTCTGGCCAATGGAGGTGAGCACTACACTCCCACCCCCATGGCTGAAAGACTGCGACACGACTTGCAACTGCTACCCTGCTGGCTGGCCGAAGCGGGAAGTGCCGTGCTATGCGATGATGACAGTCTGCAATCGTGGGTAGATGAGCAGGGGCTTGACGTGCGCGTGATTACGGCCAAGGATTTGCCGCATCTTAAAGCGTGCAACTTCCGTCCATGGGGCTGGAACCCCGCTGTGCGATGGCGGCTACTGCATTGGGGGGTGAACGAATCCCTGCTACCGACCAAGAATGAAGTGGAAGCATGGCGACAACTGGCACATCGCCGCACCAGCATAAGAATCCATGACCGAATCGGTCAACTGATAGGGAAAAGACTATGTCAGGCACCCGTAGAACTGAGCTCCATCGACGACATTCTGCACTTTGCTTCGGCACATCCGGGCTGTTACGTCAAGGAACCGTGGAGCGGAAGCGGACGCGGCATCTATCGCGCACTGGAGCCTCGGGGACAAGATTTCATTCAGCGATGCACCGGTGCACTGAATCGCCAAGGCTCCATGCTATGTGAAGTGGCTATGGAGCGGACATTAGATTTTGCACTTGAATTTACCTGCCAACACGGAAAAACTCAATTTATCGGATATTCTGTATTTGAAAGCGATTTCCATTTGCAATATGCATGCGGAATGGTCGACAGCAACCAGGTGCTAAAATCTATAATTGAATCTCAATTTCCCAATTTCCAGAACATCTACGGTGCAATAATTCAAACATTAGATGAAATTGTGGCACCATTATATAATGGAGATTTGGGCTTAGACATGCTGTTATATCGGCGCAACGATGGCAGCACGGGCATCAACCCATGCGTAGAACTTAATTTGCGCACCACAATGGGCGCTGTGACAGCCACACTGGGCAATCGGCATGGATTGAAAGGCCGATTTGCCATCATCAAAACGGGTGACTTGAATGACAGCTGCACACCACTCACGCCCACTCATAACGACATCGTAGCAGTAATTAAGAATGACTAAAATGGAACAGCGCAACCAGGAATTGGATAAAATCATAGAGTTATTGTCGACAACACCCAGTGAGGAATTATTTGCACTGGCCGACCGTGTGCGTCATGATCATGTGGGCGATGAGGTGCACCTGCGAGGACTGATTGAATTCTCCAACATCTGCCGGAATAATTGTCTCTATTGCGGGATAAGACGCGACAATAATCAAGTGAAGCGCTATCGTCTTACCGAAGAGGAGATTATCGAAACAGCGCGACGTGCCATCGACATGGGGTTCAAGACCATCGTCATGCAATCGGGCGAAGACCTTTATTTCGATCGCAAGCGACTGAGCCACATCATTAAAAAAATCAAAAAAGACGATGTGGCCATCACCCTGAGCATCGGTGAACGCTCAGGCGGCGACTACAAGGCCTTTCGCGATGCAGGTGCCGACCGCTTCTTGATGCGCATCGAAACTACCGACAAGGATTTGTATCACCGTCTGAACCCGAACATGAGCTGGCAGCGCCGTTACGAGTGTCTGATGATGATTAAGGAACTGGGGTATGAACTGGGATCCGGCATCATGGTGGGTCTACCCGGGCAGTCCATCGAATCCATTGCGCAAGATCTGCTTTTCTTGAAAAAGATTGGGATAGACATGGCTGGTATTGGCCCTTTCATTCCTCATCCTGCCACGCCGCTAGCTCATGAATCGGGCGGAACGCTCGACCTGGCATTGCGCACCATGGCCGTTATGCGACTGCTCATGCCCGACATCAACATACCCGCCACAACCGCAATGGAAAGCCTTCACCCACAGGGTCGCATCAAAGCTCTGCAAGCCGGTGCCAACGTGGTCATGCCCAACATGACCGAAGGCGAATACCGCCAATTGTATGAGTTGTATCCGGGCAAAATATGCGTGGGCGACACACCCACTCATTGCCGCAGTTGCATCGCACTGAAGATACAAAGCATAGGACGCACCATAGGCACGGGGCATGGCAGCCACAAGCGACTATAGTGTCTTGAGCAACTGGTACAGCCTATGCACCGGCAGCCCCATCACAGTAAAGAAACTGCCTTCGAGTTTTTTCACGCCGGCATAACCAATCCATTCCTGGATGCCGTAAGCACCGGCCTTGTCGAGCGGACAATATTGTTTCACATAGTAATTGATTTCATCGTCGCTTAGTGCGTCGAAGGTCACCAGCGCCTCGTCGCTAAACGAGCGCACACCTTCTTCGGTTGTAACAGCGACACCCGTCACCACACTATGTGTGCGTCCGCTCAGACGCCGCAACATCGAGCAAGCCTCGGCATCATCGGCAGGTTTTCCAAGCACGTCATCACCCAGTATTACAACGGTATCGGCAGTGATAAGCAATTCTCGCGACTTTAACTGGTAGGCACTGGCTTTGAGCCGCGACAGATATTCCGCAATTTCGTGGGCTGGCATGTCGGCAGGATGAGTCTCATCAATGCCCTTAATGAGTTCCACACGATAATTCACGCCCAGTTGTTCGAGCAATTCTCTACGGCGCGGTGAGTTGCTCGCCAGCACCACGTCATATTTTTTGAGATTATCCAGCATAATTGTAAATGGTTAGGCTTGTTAGCAATATGGCACCGACTCGTGAGCCAGTGCCATATCATTAACTATTACAAGATGAAACTGATGTGATTATTCATCACTTTTTTCCATCTGTTCTTTCAGGGCTGCCAGGGCACTGATGTCGCCCAGAGTAGTCTTCTCGACAGCGGTTGCGGGAGCTGCCTCTTCGGCGTTAGCCTTGCGCTCGGCCTTGCGTGCCTTGCGAGCTTCGCCCTTCTGCTCATCTTCAAAGATGCGGCTGTGAGACAGGATGATGCGTTTTGCATCCTTGTTGAACTCAATCACCTTGAACTCAAGTTTCTCGTCTTGCTTAGCCGAAGTTCCATCTTCCTTCACCAGGTGCTTGGGAGTTGCAAAGCCCTCAACACCATAAGGCTGCAGGTTGATAACAGCTCCGCGATCGAGCAACTCGGTGATAACGCCCTCGTGGATGCTGCCCACGGTGAACACAGTCTCAAACACATCCCAAGGATTCTGTTCAAGCTGCTTGTGACCCAGGCTCAGACGACGGTTTTCCTTGTCAATTTCAAGCACAACCACCTCAATGGGTGCACCAATCTGAGTAAACTCGCTGGGGTGTTTCACCTTCTTGGTCCACGACAAGTCGCTGATGTGAATCAGACCATCTACGCCCTCCTCCAGTTCAACAAATACACCGAAGTTGGTGAAGTTGCGAACCTTTGCCTCGTGTTTCGAGCCAACAGGGTACTTGGTTTCGATGTTCTCCCAGGGATCTTCCTTGAGTTGCTTGATACCGAGCGACATCTTGCGCTCTTCGCGGTCGAGAGCCAGAATTTGAGCCTCGACGGTATCGCCCACCTTCATGAAATCTTGAGCTGAACGCAGGTGCTGGCTCCAAGACATCTCGCTCACATGGATAAGGCCTTCCACACCGGGAGCGACCTCAACAAATGCGCCGTAGTCATACATCACAACAACCTTGCCGGTCACCTTGTCGCCCACCTTCAGGTTGGGATCAAGCTGCTCCCAAGGATGAGGCAGGAGCTGCTTCAGACCCAGAGCGATGCGCTTCTTCTCGTCGTCGAAGTCGAGAATCACAACGTTCAGTTTCTGGTCGGGTTCCACCACATCGGCGGGGTTGTTCACGCGGCCCCAAGAGAGGTCGGTAATGTGAATCAGACCGTCTACGCCGCCCAGGTCGATAAACACACCGTAGCTGGTGATGTTCTTGACGGTACCCTCGAGCACCTGACCCTTTTCGAGCTTGGCGATAATCTCTTTCTTCTGCTGTTCCAGCTCGGCCTCGATCAGAGCCTTGTGGCTGACAACAACATTGCGGTAATCCTGGTTGATTTTCACAACCTTGAATTCCATGGTTTTGCCCACGAACACGTCGTAGTCACGGATAGGCTTCACATCAATCTGGCTACCGGGCAAGAAAGCCTCGATACCGAATACATCAACAATCATACCACCCTTGGTGCGGCACTTGATGTAACCCTTGATGATTTCGTCCTTCTCAAGCGCTTCATTAACGCGATCCCAGCTCTTGGCAGCGCGAGCCTTCTTGTGAGAAAGGATGAGCTGACCCTTCTTGTCCTCCTGGTTCTCGACATACACCTCAACGGTGTCGCCCACCTTCAGGTCGGGGTTGTAGCGGAATTCGTTAAAGGGAATGATGCCGTCCGACTTCGCACCGATGTTAACCACCACCTCACGCTTGTTGATCGAGATGACAGTACCTTCGGTAACGTCCTTGTCCTTAAAGTTGCCAAGGCTAGCGTCGTAGGTTTTTTCCAGTTCCTCGTAGGATTTGTCTCGCCGGGTCTCGCCTTTTTCATAGGCGTCCCAATCGAAATCGGCGATTGGAGAATTTTTTAATTCTTCGTTCATTTAATAAGTTAATAAAAGTGAGTTAATTACGCCTTGTCAGATTCGTTCCCGACAAATGCGACCGCAAAGGTACAAAAAATTCTTGACTCGGCAATAACTTTTTGCCTCAATTATTTCATTCTCACCATTTTTTACCGTTCAACAGCCATCTTGTCGACACATCACTAGGTGTCGCGCACATCGCAACACATCTATTGTCTGGTATCAGTTTGAAATCAATTTCATTATTTTTTTAGGTAGTTTTACTTTTTAAATCAAAAAAAATTTGCTTAAATCAAAATAAATGTATAACTTTGCTTTCGGAATAATAGACCGAATTAATAACACTTACATATTAACCAAAAAAAATTTTTAATAACCAAAAAACTTTTCATTATGAAGAAATTTTTACTCTTCGCAGCCGTTGCTGCAACGATGATGAGCGCAAACGCTCAAGACTATGAAGTAGTAAAGGCTTGGGGTAGCACTGACGTGCCCACCAGCGCCGATTGCCGTCAAGGCGTGGGTATGAACGGTAAGTTCTACATTAACCACAAAGGAACGGCAGCAACCGAAACGACCGAAGCCGTGGCACCCTATGTAATGGTTTACGGCGAGAATGGACTCGCCAACGAGCAATTCCCCGGTGGTCCCAACTGCGGTATCAACAAGGATCAGGCCGGTCACCTCATCGTGAGTTTGGCCACTTTCCCCGGTGCCACCAGCTGGGTGTTTGATGACGAAACTCCCATGATTCGAGTAATTGACCCCGAAACGGCCGAAGTTACCGACCTGCCCCTGGGTGGCGGGGCTACCTTCCCCGGACGTCTCGACATGTTTGGAACGGCCTATGGTGACCTTTTGGAAGCAGGTGAACTTTATCTGCCTTATTCGGTAACCTCTGCACCGAACAGCGAAACATTTAATGGCACTATTGCCCGCTATTATTACGAAGGTGGCGAGGTTCTGGGTGAAGATTGCTACAACCCGCTGTTGACCCCCGTTCCCGGTATAGACAACATGACCACGGTTAATGCCGTAGTTGATGCCGACGGCAATGACGCTATTTTCTACTATAACCGTGGCGGTAATCCTTACTTGTACTATTTCAACGGCGACAATCTAGAAGGTGAGCAAATTGCCATTCCCACAACTGACGATGGCATCATGCGCAGCAACCAAGCAGGAGCCAACTTCTTTGCAATGGATGGCAAAAACTTTGTAGTATATCCTTGTGGAAAAGCCACAAATGCTTACTTCGATGGTTTCGCCATTCTGGAAGTTGGTGCCGATGCTCCCTTGTTCATCAAGGAGCCTACCGTGAGCGTCGCTCCGAATGCATTCCAGTCGAACTGGCTGAATGTGGAGGTTGACGGCAACGTGGCCACCATCTACCAGTATGTTCCCGGCAAGAGCATGGAAGTTTACACCATGACTCCGATCACCACTGCCGTGAAGGACGTTAATGCTCAGAAGAATGTGGCTGGCGTACAATATGTGAATGCCGCAGGACAAATGAGCGCCGTTCCCTTCGAGGGCATCAACGTGAAGGTGACCAGTTACACCGATGGCACTAAGGCTGCCACCAAGGTCATCAAGTAACACCTTAATTCATTAACGAGAAAGGCTCGTAGCTCTCGGGCCTTTCTCAATTAATTTCACCTCTGATTATCCAAGATTCAACCTAAATTTTAATAACCAAATTTATTAGAGAAATGAAAAAATCATTACTTTTTGCAGGTTTGCTGGCAATGGGTTTGGCAGTTAACGCACAGAACCCCTTTGCCTACAATGCATCTACCGGTGAAATAGACGGAACAGATGTACCCGTAAATTACACGCTCAATGCCGATGCCGAACGTGTAGTCGTTGATTTCATCGATGCCACAGGCGCAGTGGCCAAGAGTGTGGAACTCGACGCCGACTTCCTCACCAAGGGTGAGCACAACGCCATGGTTTCACTCGAAGACCTTGACGGCGGTAACGAATACACCCTGGCCATCCGCGTCAAGGGTGCCGACATCGATGCTCCGGCTCAAGTGGGTCCCGTTTACACATTCTGGAGCCCCTATGGCATAGCCATCGACAACAACCCGTTAAGCACCAACTTTGGCCGCATTCTTGTGACTGAGTGCCAACCTAATGTAAACGCCAAGAACGCAACAACCGCTTACTGGACCTCTAACCAGCACAGTGGCGTAGGAGCAGGCATCTATGCCTTCGATCCTCAAATGAACCGCATCCAAAACCAAGATGGCACTTATGGCTTTGTCACCCCCGGCATCCAGGAGAGTTATTCTTATGCCGATTATGTTGCAGAAGGCGCAACATCGCCCGCCACAATGTCGCTGAAAAAAATTCGCATCACCAACGACGGCCGCATCTTCGTAGGTGGCGTTGATGTGAAGAATGGTCAGCCACTTTGGGAGGTGAATCCCGACAATCTGGCCGATTGGACTCCTTTCTTTGTTGGCGAAAAGAGCAAATTTGAAGAGACTGGTTACGACTGCAACCTGTATGATGCCGACGGCAATTTTGTGGCCGGTTATTCAGCTGCATTCGACGTGATGGGCGAAGGCGACAACTTAAAGCTTGTCAACTTGAGCGCAACACGCGGACAAGTCTTCACTTATGGAAACTATAAAACGTTTGAGTATCCTATTGGAAGCGCAACAAGCTGGGATGCCGCAGCCGATGAAATGGATGAGGTGATTCCTTTGAGCCAGCAGTACACCATCAGCATCCAGAATGTGACGGTTGCCTACGATCCCAATGGCAACATTTGGTATGGACAGTACAGAGGTGCCCCAACTGAAGCAGAGCCCAGCATCAAGCACGCCAGCAAGAATGCCGACGGAGAATGGGAAGAAGACTTCAGCATTGTAGCCAATGACAATTACACCTTCAACCGTGGCGGCGGTATCTCTTGCAGCCCCGACGGCTCAATGGTGGCTTTCTCTTCGGGTAACTTCAATTGCACCATCTACGATGTGGAATATGATGAGTTTGGCGCTCCTACACTCACCGAAAAGTATGTGATTAACTCCAGTAACAACTCTCAGGTGCGCGGCTTCAACGACATCGCATGGGACGTGGCTGGCAACCTCTATGGCTGTGACAACGGCAAGGAGACATTCACTTGCTTCCAGCTTCCCCGCAAGGCTGCTACTGCCGCTGGTGCTCCCAAGCGCATCAATAGCACTACCACCGAAGATCCTCTGGAAGTTCGCACTCCTCTGCGCGCAGAATATAACGTGATTGTGCCCGACACATCCACGGGCGTGCGCAACATCAGCAGCAAGACCGTCACCAGCGTTGAATACATCAACATGAACGGCCAGGTGAGCAACGTTCCGTTCAAGGGCGTGAACGTGGTGGTTACCAATTATGCCGATGGCACCAAGAGCACTGCCAAGATTGTGAAGTAATTTCACTTCCTCATTCTAGCAACGACATAAAAAGGCCCGCTTCCGGCGGGTCTTTTTATGTCATTTTATGTCATCAAATGAAACTTTACTCTTCTTTCATCGTTTCGTCGAGCCGGTTTTCCCACAAATAATAACGACTTTCCTTGACAAGAACTCCACTCAACAGAATCAAGGATAACAAGTTCGGAATGGCCATCAAGGCATTCATGCAATCGGCAACATTCCACACCACAACGAGATTGATCACACTGCCGGCAAACACGATCAAAATGTAGAGCACACGATAGGCATGAGTCCATCGCTTTCCCTTTAGATATTCCACAGCCATTTCGCCATAATAGCACCATCCCAGTATCGTTGTAAATGCAAACACACTCAGCGCCACCATCAAAAACGGTGTACCCACATAAGGAATCTTGCTGAAGGCCATCTTAGTGAGCACGGCACCATCAGTGAAAGAAATGTCGGGATGAGCCAAGACACTACTCACCAGCACCACTCCGGTGATGGCACATATCACCACAGTGTCCCAGAACGTTCCTGTCGATGACACCAGCGCCTGACGCACCGGATTGCGCGTCTTGGCCGCAGCAGCCACTATGGGTGCGGAGCCCAAGCCCGACTCATTGCTGAACAAGCCGCGGGCAATACCATATCTAGCAGCAAGAATCACAGCCCCTCCCACAAAACCGCCTCCGGCAGCGCTGGGATTGAACGCCGACTCGAAAATAAGTGTCACGGCTGGCCACAGAAACTGTCCGTTAAGAACCATGATATAAATACACCCCAACACATAGAACAGAGCCATAAACGGGACCAATGCTCCACAAACACGGGCGATTGATTTCACACCACCAATCACCACCGCTGCCACGAGAAAAGCCACCACGATACCGACAATATAGGTGGGAATGTGATAGGAATCATAGCACACGGTGCTGATGGCGTTGGCCTGGACAGAGGCACCAATACCCAGCGATGCACACATAGTGAAAACGGCAAACAACACAGCAAGCCACTTGAGTTTAAGCCCATGCTCAAGTGCATACATGGGGCCGCCCAACATGGAACCATCGGGCTGCTTTACGCGATACTTAATGGCAAGCAACCCCTCGGCATACTTGGTGGATATGCCGAACACACCCGTAAGCCAGCACCAGAACACAGCACCGGGGCCACCCAGTGCCACTGCAGTGGCTACACCCACAATGTTACCGGTGCCTATCGTCGCAGCCAGAGCCGTAGCCAGAGCACCAAACTGCGACACATCGCCATCCGAACCTTTATCGGCCGTTACCGATAGTTTTATAGCCTTAAATAAATAGCGCTGCGGAAATCGCAATATCACAGTCAAGTATACATGTGTGCCTATCAGCATAATAATCATGGGCCATCCCCACAAATATGAGCTGAGAGTTTCAACAAATTCCATCATGGCCGATTTTTTAATGGATATTAATGATTAATCAATCTCGCTGGTATATTCCATGTCTCTGGTGTATTTACCTTGTAGTATAGCCACCAGTTGATCGCATACGTTTACCGTTCGGGCGATGTCGCGCCGCAGATTGTGCTGATGCCGCTGCCCCACCAGATAAATGGGCAGACCGACAGGAAAGAAAATAGCGAGTGCTAGTCCTAATTTGGGATAATTAGTGATATGATAAGTGAGCAATTGACGGATGACCGGGAAATCCATCGCTTTGCCCAGCACCATCTGGTCACGAGAATTTGAAAGATATTCAACCAAGTCTTCAACCTCTCGGGTCAGCAAACGCAAGGTGTCTTTGTCATAGCCCTTCTGGAAATAATCCACATATCCTTGGCGTCCATGATAACGTTGAAGAAATGACTCACACGACTGCTTCAGGGCCTTGCTCATTTCTACAGCTTGCGATTCGTCCATCTCATTGATGATTACTTCTTTCATTTCAAGTTTGCGCGTTTGGTGCAAACCTGTGATGCGGCGCAAAGCGTTCATCCAGGCATCGGGGTTAAACACGGCCGAATCGTTTACGGCCTTCTTGGTCAAGAACACACCTAGCGGCAAAAGTACTGCCGAGCTCAGCCAGATGCCTTCCCACACGAGCCAGCGGCCATCACGGGCCAGCTTGTAGCCCATGTTGTCGATCATATAATAGAAAATGAACAGTATCACCGAAATCACTACTGGCATACCCAATCCACCCTTTCGGATGATGGCACCCAAGGGCGCTCCGATGAAAAAGAAAATCAAACATGCCAACGAAAGTGTGAATTTCTTGTGCATCTCTATGCCATGTCGCCTGATGGTGTAAAGGTCGTCATTGAGCGTGAGCCCGCGGAATGCATTATCTTGCTGCACACTGGTTGCCTGCTGGATGGCATGGTCTATAACCGCCGAACGCGACGTGGGCGTGAGCGATTTCATAATCGAATCAAAGTCTACCGGGTGCTTCATTGCCACCGGGCGCACCATCTCTTGAACCGGACGTCCGCCATCTCTCGATGTCATGCGGCGGGTTGGCACTCCCACCACGGGCAGCGAATGTAGCTCTTGAGATATGACACGGCCTGTGCTATCCACTTTTACCTGCACCGAGTCGATTGTGCGCCTTAACTCGGCAATGTTCTTGCCCACATACTGCTGGCGCATCGACTCGTCGTCCATCCGAGTAAAGTTATCGTCATATTTAATGAGTATCTCTTTGTCGTGAAATGATTCGCGCCGGTATAAGTCCTGACCCATCCTTGATGATGCTCCGCTATGCATTTCTTCATACCAGTTGCCTTGATACAGGTCGAGCACCAGGTGCTGTTTGTCGGGAGTCAAGCTCAGTCGTCCCGAGTCGGCCGATACAATGCGCGGACTGCTTGTTCCCGTCGACACGTCGTAGATGAGCAGGTTGTAGAGCATATCATTGTCTTTACCTTTGCGCTTCACAAATAGGTTGTAACCTGGAATCTGTGTATAGACTGCGCCCTCTGGAATATCGAGCGTGGGCGACTTTTGACGCATGGAAAAGAGCAGCGTCCACATCTTCACTTGCGACTTGGGCAACACATTATTTTGGAAAAAGAACGCACCCACTGCCACACCCGAGAGCAGCACAATGAGCGGTACCATCACTTTTACCAGTGATATGCCACTTGATTTCATGGCCGTGAGCTCAACATGCTCGCCCAGGTTGCCAAACGTCATTAGTGATGCCAGCAGGATGGCCAGAGGCAAAGCCAGTGGCACCATTGTCAGGGCAGCATAGAAAAACAATTCTGCCACCACATCTATACTCAAGCCCTTTCCCACCAGTTCATCAATGTACCTCCACAGGAATTGCATCATCACGATGAACAAGCATATCATGAATGTCATCATGAAGAGTGGCAGAAAAGTCTTCAGCATGAAAATATATAGTTTCTTGATGCGAAAACTCATTTCATATAAACCATTTATCCTGCAAAATTAGTCGAAATTATTCATTCACACATTATGCGGCTTGGAATTTTTAGCATTACCACGAGGCAAAACATGAATTTTGACAAGTCACGCCAGCGAAATATGCATCTGGCAGGCGGCACAGTCGCAGTCGACCTGCAGTAGCGTGGAACCAGATCGCAAATACAGATGAGCAGGCATAGCGATTGCCTTTTTGTCACGCCGGCATGCTCCCAATTCGCGACGGATACAATAACGAGTGACCATCACTTCCCTACCTTTTAGCGGGGTTTCGGACGGCATCACTTCCAGAGCGGGTTCGATGGCTGTCACGCCGTGTTCGCGATATAGTTTTTCGGCCAAATGGTTAGCCACATTGTCGGCACTAACTAATTTGGCAGCAAAGCAAGGTGCATCTTTCTGTTCGGGACGACGGCGGTCGGTCGCATACGACACCTGTTGAGCCCGGTCGAGCCATTTGATGGCCTCTCGCCGCAACTGAGCCAACAATGATGCCGGAATAAAACGGTCGCCCACCACACGGGCCTCACGCAGCGTGTAGATGGTGTCGCCCAACTTGCCCAATTCAGTACGCTGCCGCCCTTCTTGTGAAGTGCGGGCCAATTCCAGCGCCGTAGCATTAACGGCATGAGTCACACGATTTCCACGCTCATCGGCTAGCGACAGCCGCAACTGATCGCCCACGATGTCCAATGTCGCATCTAGAGCAATACGGCGCTGGGCCGATGGGCGAGAAAGGACATCATTCATCATTTTGTCGAAAGTTCGGTATATCTTAGTACCACGCGCAATTGACACCGGCTGGTTCAGCACCACGTCACGACCATGGACCTCATTGACACGCATACCCGTAAACGCTCCACTCGCACCGATAAAACTCAGTCCATCGCCATTAGCGACAACTCGATCGCTTTCAATGCGCAACACTCGCCCATTAACGCTCTGAACTTTTCCCAGATACTCTCCTTGCGATTTTGGCGTATCGATTGATGCCATTTTTAGTGTTGTAGGAGCCGGATGGCCTTCAATGAAATATGAGGTAAACGAACGATTGAAACTGCGTTCCAGACATGGCTCAAACGTATAAGTGGATTGTCCTACTGACGCACGTGAATAACGGTCGGGGTGAGAATCTATAATCGCATCGATGGCACGACGATAATAGGCCACAACATTTTTCACATATCCCACATCCTTGAGACGTCCTTCAATTTTGAACGACGACACACCAGCATCGAGCATCTGCTCTAGGTGCCCACTCTGATTCATGTCGCGTAACGAGAGCAAATGCTTCCCTGATATCAATTTGCGACCCCGCTCGTCTTCCAGGTCAAATGGCAAGCGGCACACTTGCGCACACTCACCGCGATTTGCGCTTCGCCCCATGATGGCTTGGCTGGCCTGGCATCGGCCACTATAACACACACACAGGGCTCCATGCACAAAGGCTTCCAGGGGTACTTTCACCGCTTGGCGAATTGCTGCAATCTCGCTAAGAGAAAGTTCACGAGCCATGACTAGTTGTGAAAAACCCAGAGCTTCCAAAAAACGGGCCTTCTCGGGAGTACGCAGGTCGCATTGTGTGCTGGCATGTAGCGCAATGGGTGGCAAATCAAGACGAAGTAGAGCCATGTCTTGAACAATGAGCGCATCCACTCCGGCACGACACAAGTCATGCACCAACCGCTCCACTTGACGCAATTCATGATCATAGACAATGGTATTGACTGTAGCATAAACTCGAGCATCGAACTGGTGCGCATAATCGCACACCCGCCTTATGTCACTCACATCGTTACCCGCCTGAGCACGCGCGCCAAATTGGTTGGCCCCCATATACACCGCATCGGCGCCATGACGGATTGCCTCGATGGCTACATCGGCATCGCGTGCCGGTGCTAGGAGTTCTATTTTTCTACCTGCTGATTTCATTGTCACAAAATTACAGCGAAATTGATGTTCACACACGCAAAATTGCATTAAAAGATGTTATGCGGAACTTTTTAAGCACTTAACGCATTGTGTTATAGAAAAAAGTTTGTAATTTTGCAGGCTGAAATCGAATATACTTTCTAGCGAACGATGAAGAAATATCTCACATTGCTGGCACTTATTGTCGTACTCACCTCTTGCGGAGAGTACAATAAAGTGCTGAAAAGTACCGACTATAACTACAAATTTGAATTTGCCAAGCAAGCTTTCGAACAAAAACGCTATAATCAAGCCGCCACACTGCTCGAAAGCGTCATCCCTGTGTTCCGCGGCACCGACAAGGGTGAGGAATCGCTCTATCTGTTAGGCATGAGCCACTACGAGAACAAGGACTACTTGACTGCTGGCACTTATTTTAAAAGTTATATACAGCATTATCCGCGCGGCCAATATGCTGAGTCGGCACGCTTTTATGCCGGATATGGCTACTATCTGGATTCCCCAGAGCCACAGCTCGACCAGTCCGAGACATTAAAGGCCATAGAAGAACTGCAAGCCTTCCTCGACTACTTCCCCACCAGCGACAAGGTGGCCATCGCCCAAAGCGCCATCTTCGAGCTACAAGACAAACTGGTACTCAAGGAACTGGAAAATGCTCAGCTTTATTACAACTTGGGCAACTATATGGGCAACAACTATGAGAGTGCGGTGATCACGGCCAAAAACGCCATCAAAGATTACCCCTACAGCAAATATAAAGAGCAACTGGAAATGCTTGTGCTTAAGGCCCGCTACCGCGAAGCGAGCGAAAGCGTCGAAGAAAAGAAGGAAGAGCGATTCCGCACCGTGATCGACGAGTATTACGCCTTCATCAACGACTACCCCGACAGCTCCTTCCGCAAAGAAGCGGATGGCATCTTCAAAGTTGCCAACAAATTTATTAACGGAAAATAATTAATCACTTTCATATACAATGGATTACAAAAAAACTAACGCACCACAGACCACCACCGTTCACGACTTGGTAGAAATGGCTGAGCCTACGGGCAACATCTACGAAACAGTGTGCATAATCGGCAAACGAGCCAACCAGATTTCGGCCGAAATGAAATCGGACCTAGAAAAGAAACTGCAAGAGTTCGCCACCATGACCGACAACCTGGAAGAGATTTCTGAGAACCGCGAGCAGATTGAAATTTCTCGCTTCTACGAGAAACTGCCCAAGCCCACCCTGATTGCCACACAGGAATATCTCGACAACAAGCTTGCCTACCGCAACATCAGTAAAGAGCGCGAAGAACTTTAGTTCTATAGACACCGAACAAACAACAAACGAGAGCCCCCCAACAGAGCGGGCTCTTTTTTTGTTTCCTTGTTATTACCGTATATTGGGCCTCTGTCGCAAAAATGTGCATGGTGGGGGTGATATCGTCAAATGGGTGATATCCGACCGCTGGCTTAAACTCAGCGATATGGAGACCCGCTGGAAACAAGTCGGGAGACATCTTTCTACTGACCTAGCGGTTTGCAAAAAAGAATACACTGATTATCAAGGTTAACTTAACAATCAGCGTATTCTAAAAGTTGAGCGGTAGACGGGACTCGAACCCGCGGCCCTCAGCTTGGGAAGCTGATGCTCTACCAACTGAGCTACTACCGCAATATTATGTTTTGCTGCCTTCTTAGCGCATGGCCGTCGACTCACCGAGGGCTGAGCCTATGTAGGTCACACTGTCGCCATATTCGGTGGTCACATATTTAACTGTAATTGTGTCACCTATTTCCCAGGAGAAATCGGCCAATTCGGACGCCAACTCAAAGTCGAGAGTATCATTTCCCGAAGCCATATAAATATTACGGCGGCTACCATCAAACACGATTCCAGTCACTGTTATTTCACCTGACTTCAATGCGGTAGAGTCAACTTCCTGAACAGTGCTGTCGGAAGATTGATTTGATGCCCCCGACCACCCTTCGCATGATGCCAGTGAAAGCATCGCAAGCGACATGAAGGTGTAGATTAAACGTCTCATAATCGTTGGATTTGAAAATGCAGTGCAAAATTACACACTTTTATCCAATCTAACAAATTATCATCTCAATTTTTAGTTACTGCCAAGAATTGCGGCCGAGAAGAAGCAGAACTTCCTATTAGTCTAGCACAAAAAAACAGGACCGGCTATGGCTTTGCGCCAGGCCGGCCCTGATGACGTAGGATTAACTGTTATCCTCGTTTTTGTCAGCGTTGCGGTTTCTTGAGCGTTGTTCTTTTTTACTCGTGGAACTGCTGCTGGTGTCTTTTTCTTCTTTCAGGTCTATCTCGTTGTGCTCATGGTCAAAGACACGATACTCAAGATAGTTGAGCGACTGGTCGGCCTTGATCTTAAATTTGCGACCGAACTCGCGTCGCCACTTCCAGTAATCACTGATGAGGCCTTTTTTAAGATACGCCTCAACAAAAGGATGGACATACATAATAAAGTTGACCACTTTAAGTGAGTTGACAAGGTAGTCAATCTTGTCTTTCAACTTTTCGGTAAAAAGTAGAGAAGGCTGCACCACACCCTTTCCTCCACATGAAGGGCATGTTTCTTCTGTCACGATATCCAGAGCCGGCCGCACACGTTGCCGTGTGATTTGCATCAAGCCAAACTTACTCAGGGGCAAGATGTTGTGCCGCGCCCGATCTTTAGCCATGAGTTCTTTCATGTGCTGATAAAGCTGCTGGCGATGCTCGGCCTTAGCCATGTCGATAAAGTCAATTACTATAATGCCGCCCATATCGCGCAGTCTGAACTGACGCGCTATTTCTTCGGCAGCAAGCAGATTGACGTTCAAGGCGTTGCTCTCTTGGTCGGTCGAAGCCTTTGAACGGTTGCCAGAGTTGACATCAATCACATGCAGTGCTTCTGTACTTTCTATGATTATGTATGCGCCCGATCGGAATGATACTGTCTTTCCAAATGAGGACTTGATTTGACGAGTGATGTTGAACTTGTCGAAGATGGGTGCCTCTTCGGTATAGAGTTTTACAATTTCACTGCGGTCGGGGGCGATTAGGCTCACATAGCTATGTATCTGCTCATAAACGGTGGCATCGTTAACCGTAATACTTTCAAATTCAGGATTGAAGATGTCGCGTATCTCGCCCACGGCGCGGCTCTCTTCTTCATAGAGCAGCGAAGGCGGATCACTATATTGCAACTTGGCAATGGCATCTTCCCAACTTTTGAGCAGCACTTTGAGTTCTGTGTTCAGTTCGGCGGCACGCTTATTTTCGGCCGAAGTGCGGATAATGATTCCGAAATTCTTTGGCTTGATACTCTCAATGAGACTACGCAGGCGTTTTTTCTCGGCGTGGTCTTTAATCTTTTGGGATATCGAAATCTTGTCGTTGAACGGAGTAAGCACTAGAAAGCGCCCCGTGAAACTGATTTCGGTGGTCAGACGCGGCCCTTTGGTTGAAATAGGCTCTTTGGCGACCTGCACGATGAGTTCTTGTCCCTGTGTAAGCACGTCGGCAACCGCCCCGTGCTTGCTAATGTCGGGCTGAAGTTTAAGTTTAGAAATACTCACCGGTTTTTTACCCCGATTCTCGCGTACCATCTTGATGAACTGAGCATAGGAGTTGAACTGTGAACCTAAATCAAGGTAATGAAGAAAAGCGTCTTTGCTGTAGCCCACATTCACAAATGCGGCATTCAGTCCGGGCATCAGTTTCTTCACCTTGGCAAGGTAGAGGTTACCCACGGCATAGGAAGCATCACGCGATTCCCGTTGCAGCGACACCAGACGTCCGTCTTCGGTCAAGGCGGTGTTGATGGTGGTGGGTGTTACGTCAACTACTAAATCACTTCTCATCGCAGAAGATTCATTTACATAATCATCTAGGAGCCATTGTGACTTGCTTAGGCAAGTTCACGGCTTGGGAACAAAACACAGAGAACAAACTCATGCATGCAATGGTCGAGATAAGACGACTTGCGTCCGATGGGTTTGTTCTCAGTATGTGTGACATAATTAGTGAAAGAATCTAATTACTTCTTGTTTTTGTGACGATTCTTTCTAAGTCTTTTCTTGCGCTTGTGCGTTGCCATCTTGTGGCCTTTACGTTTTTTTCCGCTTGGCATATTACTTAGTTATTAAAAGTTTATAATTCAGTTCTCTCTTTTATTATTTCACTTGCTCCATGAACACTTTCGCGGGCTTAAATGCCGGAATCTTGTGCTCGGGAATAATGATGGTGGTGTTCTTAGAAATATTGCGTGCAGTTTTCTGAGAGCGTGTCTTCACAATAAAGCTACCGAATCCGCGTAGATACACATTCTCACCGCTCGACAGCGAATCCTTAACCTGTTCCATAAACTGTTCAACTGTAATTAAAACTGACGCTTTGTCAATTCCTGTTGCCTTAGCAATTTCGCTAACGATGTCTGCTTTAGTCATTTTATAAAATTTATATGTGTTTAATGATTAACTATATTGTTCTACAACAGCATTTTAGCACGAATTTCGAGCACTTTTTTACGCCATAAAAAAGGGCTCCTGTAAAAGCCGTTTCGAAAAATCTGCGCAAATATCGCACTTTTTTTTGAATTACGTGCTATCATTCAGCATTTTTTGTCAATATTTTCAAAAAAATTATCATTTGAGCCTTTGGCGATTAACTTCCACAGAAGGAGAAAATTGAATCAGCAGGATATTTTTTTCATCTGTTTTTAATTAACCACTTACTATCGGCAAGACTAAAGCAAAAAATGATGATTGTTAATAATTATTTTAATATATGTGATGGTTAAGTGAAATTTATTTCGTAAATTTGCACAACTTTTAAGTGAGGTATTGTGCGTTATTGCCAACATTCCGGCGGCAAAATTCACTATATCAGCACATTACCTTGTTATTTAAGAAATTCAAATTAATTTTTCAAATATGGATTTATCAGTATTCGGAATTCAAGGCACCACTATGGCGGTCACCGCGGCACTCACCGCAGTCACACTAGTAGCCGGTGCCCTGATTATCGCGTTCCTTGTTGGCCCACGCAGTTACACGGAAAAGAAGGGTGAGCCCTATGAGTGCGGTATCCCCACTCGTGGCGAGTCGATGGCTCAGTTCCATGTGGGTTACTACCTGTTTTCCATCTTGTTCTTGATGTTTGATGTGGAGACTGTGTTTCTCTTTCCCTGGGCCACTATCTGCCGCGAACTGGGTCAGGGAGCACTGCTGGCCGTGGGAACATTCTTACTAATTCTAGTTTTAGGTCTGGCTTATGCCTGGAAGAAAGGAGCGTTGAGATGGAAATAAAAAATCCGAAAATCAAAAGTATGAAGCACGAGGACTTCAAAGACAATGGATATATTGAAGACCTCGTGGCGCAGTTAAACGGAGCAGGTGTTAACGTTATAGTGGGCAAAGCCGACCAACTGATGAACTGGAGCAGAGCCAATTCATTGTGGCCGTTCTGTTTCGGCACTAGTTGCTGTGCAATTGAGTTCATGTGCTTGGGTGCAGCCCGTTACGACATGGCTCGCTTTGGTGCCGAAGTTGCGCGCAACTCACCTCGCCAGGCCGACTATATCATGTGCCAGGGAACCATCACCTATCGCATGGCACCTGTGCTCAAGCGATTGTACGAACAAATGGCAGAGCCCAAATATGTCATTGCTTGCGGCGCTTGCACCGTGAGCGGAGGCCCGTTCAAGAACAGCTACTGCGTAGTAAAAGGCATTGACGAGATCATCCCGGTGGATGTGTATCTGCCCGGATGCCCTCCCCGCCCCGAAGCCATGTTCTACGCCTTGATGCAGCTGCAACGCAAAATCAAGGTGACCAAATTCTTTGGTGGAGCTAATCGCAAGGAAAAACTCACTTACGCACCCGAGAACAAAGCCGAGTGATGCACTTGGCGATACGCAGTGATAGAAACCGATTTTAAGAAGCATACATATTTAAATATATGGCAGAACTAAAAGAACTGATTGGAAAACTTTGTCCAACAGCACAATTCGATGACAGCGGCGAATTCCTTCTCGTCACCGTTGAAGATGCACACTGGCACCAACTTGCCTGCTCGCTAAAAACAGAGTTGCACTTCGACCAACTCATGGCTCTTGTGGGCATGGACTGGGGAACCACATTAGGTGTGGTTTACTACCTGACCAACACCGTGACCGGCGACATCATCCACGTGAAAGTGGAAACAGACGACCGAGAGAATCCTCGCATACACAGCGTGAGCGATATTTGGGCCGTAGCCAACTATCAAGAGCGCGAAGCCTATGACTTCTTTGGCATCATCTTCATCAATCACCCCGACATGCGCCGCTTCTTCCTGCGCAACGACTGGGTGGGCCACCCTCTGCGCAAAGACTATGATGCCAGCCCTGAAAAAAATCCCATCCGACTCGACGACGAGACCAATGAAGATTATACCTGCTCTTATCGCGAAGACGAGAACGGCAAGGTTACAAAAGTAGACGGCAAAGTGTTCGAAGACGATGAATATGTCATCAATGTGGGTCCACAGCACCCATCCACCCATGGAGTGATGCGCTATCGTGTATCGCTAGATGGCGAGATGGTGAAAAAGGTGGACGTGGTGAGCGGATACATCCATCGAGGCATTGAAAAAATGTGCGAGTCACTCACCTATCCACAGACACTGCTCTATACCGAGCGCATGGACTATATGGCAGCTCATATCAATCGCCACTGCCTGTGCTTGTGCATTGAGAAGGCGCTGGGCATTGAAGTGCCTCGTCGTGCCGAACTGATTCGCCTGATGATGGATGAACTCATGCGTCTGTCGTCGCACCTGCTCAGTTATGGCTGCTTGACCATGGACCAAGGTGCTACCACCGCCTTTTTCTACGGTTTCCGCGACCGAGAACTGATTTACGACATCTTTGACCGCACATGCGGTGCCCGCATGTCGATGAGTTATGCCACCATCGGTGGCGTGGTGGCCGATATCCACCCCGACTTCATCAAGGATGTGCGCCACGCATGCGATGTCATTGAAAAGAACATGAAGGAATACCATCAGCTCTTCACGGGCAACGTCATCGCACGCAACCGCATGGTGGGCGTGGGTGTGCTCAGCAAAGAACAAGCCATCGATTATGCCATCACAGGCCCCTCTGGCCGCGCCAGCGGCTGCCACTGCGACGTGCGCAAGACCCACCCCTACTCGCTCTACAACGAGTTTGACTTTGATGAGGTGGTGCGCACCGAGGGCGACAGCATGGCCCGTTATATGGTGCGTATGGATGAGATGGTTCAGTCCATCAAGATCCTGCGTCAAGCATGCGACAAGCTGGAGCAAGAAGGCATCGAAGGGGAATATATTGCCAAGGTGCCCAAGATGATTAAACTGCCGGCCGGACACTGGTACCAGCAAGTAGAGGCAAGTCGCGGCACATTTGGCGTGTATATCGAAAGCGATGGCGATCCCAAGCCATTCCAGAAGCCCACTCGCATGCACTTCCAGTCGCCATGCTTCAACCTCATCGGTGTGGTGGATCTCACCTGTCGCGATAATATGATTGCCGACTTGATTACCATCACGGCTTCTATCGACTTCGTGATTCCGGATATCGACCGCTAATCACAGTCAATGTGCGGGTTATGATATAATTTATTAAGTAAGAATTTAAAATACAATAACAATATGTTTGACTTTGCTTCTGTAGCCAACTGGCTCGATGAATGGCTCAATGGCCTGATGCCTTCATGGCTTGCCACCACTACCGAGTGCATCCTTGTGGCATTATTCCTGCTCATCGCCTACTCTGTGATAGCAATGATTTATATCATGTATGAGCGCTGGGTGTGCGGCTGGATACAATGTCGCCGTGGTCCATTACGCGTAGGACCTGCTGGAACGCTGCAGATTTTTGCCGACGTGGTGAAAATTCTTTCAAAAGAAATTATCACCCTGTGGAGTAACGACAAGTTCTTGTTCTTCCTGGCTCCTTTCCTGGTTGTGCTGGCCTCTGTAATGACATTTGCCTGCCTGCCTTGGGGTAAAGGACTGCAGTTCATCGACTTCAACATCGGCGTGTTTTTCATCATTGCCGTCTCGTCAATAGGTGTGCTGGGTATCCTGCTGGCAGGATGGTCGAGCAACAGCAAGTACACCCTGATTGGTGCGATGCGTTCAGGTGCACAGATGATTAGTTATGAACTGTCGGTGGGCATTTCCATTCTCACCATCGTGTGTTTGGCCGGAACCATGAGCATCACCGGCATTGTTGAGGCACAGGAAGATTGCTGGTTCCTGTTCAAGGGACACCTGCCTGCCTTGCTGGCCTTTATCATCTACATCATTGCCGCCAATGCCGAGAACAACCGTGGCCCGTTCGACCTTCCCGAAGCAGAGCATGAATTGACAGCCGGTTATCACACCGAGTATTCGGGTATCCACTACGGCCTGTTTTATCTTGCTGAATACCTCAACCTATTTGTGGTGAGTGGAATCGCTTCTTTGCTATTCTTAGGCGGATGGATGCCACTTCACATCCCCGGCCTTGACGGATTCAATGCCGTTATGGATTACATCCCGAGCACACTGTGGTTCCTGGGAAAAGCATTCTTTATGACCTTCATCTTCATGTGGATTCGTTGGTCGTTCCCCCGCGTGCGCATCGACCAAATGCTGGCACTCGAGTGGCGCTATCTCATGCCTATCGGACTCGTCAATTTGGTGGTAATGGCCATTGTGGTCACACAAGGCTGGCACTTATAATTTATTGAATAAGTAAAACATTTATAAACACTATAACAAATCGTGATTATGGCTAATAACTATGGCAAAATTACGCAAGTAATCGGACCTGTTGTAGATATCGCGTTCGAAGGCGAAGGCGTGAGCCGTCCCGCTATTTACACGGCTCTACGCGTCCAGCGTCCCGATGGCAACCCACTGATTCTGGAGGTGGAACAGCACATCGGCGAGAACACGGTGCGATGTGTGGCAATGGACAGTACCGACGGGCTAAAACGTGGCACACAGGTAGAAAACCTGGGGCGTCCCATTTCAGTACCCACCGGCGACCAGGTCAAAGGACGTCTGCTCAACGTTATCGGGCAGCCAATTGACCACCTGGAGACCCTCAAAGAGGGCGAACGTCGAGCCATTCATCAACCCGCCCCTGCATTCTCCGACCTGTCGATTACACAGGAAATTCTGTACACAGGTATCAAAGTGATTGACCTCATCGAGCCGTTCTCGAAGGGTGGCAAGATTGGTCTATTCGGCGGTGCCGGTGTGGGCAAGACAGTGCTCATCATGGAGCTGATTCACAACATCGCTCATGGTCACAACGGCTTCTCAGTATTCACCGGTGTGGGTGAACGCACCCGCGAGGGTAATGACCTGTTGCGCGAGATGATTGAAAGCGGTGTGATTCAGTATGGAGAAAAATTCCGCGAGGGCATGGAAAAGGGCGAATGGAATCTGGACGATGTCGACATGAATGCCGTGGCACAGTCGCAGGCTACACTTGTTTTCGGACAGATGAACGAGCCTCCCGGCGCACGTCTGCGTGTTGCTTTGTCGGGACTGACAGTCGCCGAACAGTTCCGTGACCAGGATGGTGGCGGCAAAGACATCCTCTTGTTTATGGACAACATCTTCCGCTTTACCCAGGCCGGTAGCGAAGTGTCGGCACTGCTGGGACGTATGCCTTCTGCTGTAGGTTATCAGCCCACCCTGGCTAGTGAGATGGGTAAACTGCAGGAACGCATCACCTCCACCAAAAGCGGATCTATTACATCAGTGCAGGCCGTGTATGTGCCCGCCGACGACTTGACCGACCCCGCTCCTGCTACAACGTTCAACTTCCTGGATGCGACCTGCGTGCTTAGCCGTAAGATTGCCGAGTTGGGTATCTATCCGGCTGTAGACCCGCTGGCATCAACCTCACGCATCATGGATCCGCACATTATCGGCCAGGAGCATTACGATGTGGCACAACGAGTGATTCATCTGCTCCAAAAGTATAATGAATTGCAAGATATCATCGCCATTCTGGGTGTTGATGAACTCAGTGAAGAAGATAAACTGGTCGTTTCGCGCGCGCGCCGCGCACAGCGTTTCCTGTCGCAGCCATTCTTCGTGGCAGAACAATTCACCGGACTGCCGGGTGTGATGGTGCCGCTGGCTGAAACCATTCGCGGATTCAAGATGATTCTCGACGGCGAAGTTGACGACCTGCCCGAACAAGCCTTCTTGAGCGTAGGCACCATTGACGAAGCAATAGCCAAAGGCAAGAAACTGCTTGCCGAAGCCGCTCAATAAGTTATTAATTAGCCCCTGTCCTACTCTTTTCAAAAAAAGAGCTTGACTCACTAAAGAATAACATATAATTAAAGAAGTATCAACAATGACACTCAAGATTATATCGGCTCAACAAATTGAGTTTGAAGGCGAAGTGACATCGGTCACGCTGCCGGGTGCGCTGGGTAAATTCCAGGTGCTCAATAATCATGCCGCCTTGATTGCCGCTCTTGCCGCCGGCCAGGTGACCTATGTCACCTCAAGTGGCGAGACTCAAGAGCGCAACATCGATGGTGGTGTAGCTGATATCAAGAACAATGTCGTGAGTGTGTGCATGTATTAATGTTATGAAGAAAGCAATAACAGCAATAATCGCACTCGTGATTCTCGCGCTCATGGCACTGGGCTATTACAGCACGGCACAGCATCGCGCACATTCTCAGGACAGCGAGCTGAACCCAAAGGAAACCATTTTTGAACACCTGGGTGATGCTTACGGCTGGGAAGTGCCATTCAATCACAGTGCTCGCATTCCGCTCCCCATCATTGTCAAAGGGCAAGATGGTTGGCACTGCTTTATGAGCAATCGTGTCACAGGTGGCGACACCTACGAGGGGTATCGAATCAGCACCAGTGAGGCCAATCATGGCAAAGTGGTGCAAGTGCTTGCCGATGGCAGTGAATATCGCCCGCTAGACCTGTCTATCACCAAGAACGTTGCCGGCATCTTCATTGCCGCCATTGTTGTGGTGTTATTGGTCATGACCCTTAAACGCTGGTATGCTCGCAACAGGCTTAAAGCACCACGCCGCGGCACTGGCATGCTGGAGCTGATTGTGGATTTCGTGTATGGCGACACCATTCGCCCCATTCTGGGCAAGCATGCCGCCAAATATGCACCCTACTTGCTCACCGTGTTCTTCTTCATCCTGACGATGAACTTGCTGGGACTGATTGTCATCTTCCCTGGAGGAGCGAATCTGACCGGCAACATTGCAGTGACCATGGTTCTGGCGGTGCTCACGTTCCTCATCACCACGTTCAGCGGCACACGCGAATACTGGAAGGAAATCTTCTGGCCCGAAGTGCCCATGATGCTCAAGTGCCCCGTGCCCATGATGCAAATCATCGAAGTGCTGGGAATGTTCACCAAGCCTTTGGCACTGATGATTCGTCTATTTGCCAACATGATGAGCGGCCACATGGTCGTGCTCGTGTTAATGCTCCTCATCTTCATTTTCACCAATCTGTTCGGTGTTGCTGTGGGCGGTGGAACAGCCATCTTCTCGGTGGCTTTCACGTTGTTCATGCTACTGCTCGACACACTGGTGAGCCTCATCCAGGCCTACGTGTTCACGATTCTATCCACCATCTTCATCTCGATGGCAATTGTAGAACCACATCACGAGGCCAAATAACTTAACGAACAAAAATAAAACAAATAATAACAATTTAAACTTTAAGACTATGTTAGGAATGATTTTAGCAGACGCTATGGCAAATCTCGGCGCAGCAATTGGCGCAGGTATCGCAGCAGTAGCCGCAGGTATTGGTATTGGTAAGATTGGTGGCTCGGCCATGGAAGCAATTGCTCGCCAGCCCGAATCCACAGGCGACATCCGCAGCAACATGATTGTGATTGCTGCTCTGATTGAGGGTGTGGCTTTCCTGGCCCTCATCGTTTGTGTGCTCGCTATTATTATGTAATTTTCCCTCCTATTTATAATGGAACTGTTCACGCCTGAATTTGGCCTGGTGTTTTGGATGTTTGTGGCTTTTGCTTGCCTCTATTTCATCCTTGCCAAGTATGCATGGCCCTTCATCATCAAAAGCATGGAGGAACGTGCCGACTTGATCGACAAGGGTGTGGCCTATGCACAAGAGGCCAAGTCACACCTCGACAATGCCAAGGCTGAGGCCGACAAGGTCGTAGCCGAGGCTCGCCAGCAACAGGCCGAGATACTTCGCGATGCCGCCAAATTGCGCAATCAAATCATTGAGGACGCAAAGGGCGAAGCCGCCGCAGAAGCCAAGAAAGTTTCGGATGCAGCCATGCTTTCCATTGAGCAGTCGCGCAAAGAAAGCGAGAAGCAACTGCGCAAGGAAGTGAGCGAAATCGCACTGCAAATTGCAGAGAAAGTGCTCCGCAAGAACGTGAGTGACGATCAAGCGCAACGAGACTTGGTAGACAAGTATCTGAGTGAGGTTGAGACTAAAAACTAATGCGATATGAATGACGGACTCATTCCCAAGCGATATGCCAAGGCTCTTTACAAACTTGCTAAGGAGAATGGCGACACGCAGGAAATCTACGAGCAACTCAAGCCCATCAGTCAGGGGCTTAAAGGGCTCGACGATGTGAAACGTGTGTTGCTCAATCCCTATATTCCCAATGAGGACAAGGGCAAAGTGATGTTAGAGCTGGTTGGAGCCAAGCCGGGTAGTTCGCTCGACAAGTTCATATTGCTCGTGATTAGAAACAACCGTGCTGAACTTTTGCGTAAAATCGCACTATCCTACGTGAATCTATATCGCGAGGAGCATAATATTGCCAAGGTAGAAATCACTACGGCCACACAGCTGCCTCAAGATAAGATTGACGACATCGTGGACATCGTTAAACGCAAGCTGGGCGACAAGGCGACACTCGAAATCGTTCAGTATCACGACCCAGAACTCATTGGCGGCTTTACCGTCAAGGTGGGCGACGTTCTACTCGATGCCTCGGTGAAGAATGAACTAAATCAAATGCGTTTAAAATTAACAAGTTAACAATGATTAACCCAAGCGAAATATCTGACATTCTGAAACAGCAACTCAGCGACATCGAACGCAACGTGTCGTTTGAGGAAGTTGGTACAGTGCTTGAGGTGGGCGACGGCGTGGCGCACGTTTATGGCTTGAACAATGTTGAGGCCAACGAACTCGTTGAGTTTGAAAACGGAGTTACCGGTGTAGCCATGAACCTGGAAGAAAGTGACGTAGGTGTCATTCTGCTGAATGAGGTAGATTCGATTGCAGAAAACATGAAGGTGCGCCGCACTGGTGAAATTGCATCTATTCAAGTAGGTGAAGGTTTGCTGGGTCGTGTCATCAACGTGCTTGCAGAACCCATCGACGGCAAAGGAACTATCGAAGGCAAACGGTTGCGCTTGCCACTGGAGCGCAAGGCTCCCGGTGTTATCTTCCGTCAGCCCGTGAACCAGCCTCTACAGACTGGACTCAAGGCTATCGACTCGATGATTCCCATCGGTCGTGGACAACGCGAGCTTATTATCGGTGACCGACAGATTGGTAAAACAGCCATTGCCATCGACACCATCATCAATCAAAAATCGGCCTACGAAGCTGGCAAACCTGTCTATTGCATCTATGTGGCAATCGGACAGAAAGCATCTACTGTGGCTGCTTTGGTCAACAAACTGAGCGAAGAAGGCGCCATGCCCTACACTATCGTTGTGGCCGCAACCGCTGCCGACTCGGCTTCGATGCGCTACTACGCCCCGTTTGCCGGTGCTGCTATCGGCGAGTATTTCCGCGACACCGGCCGCGATGCTCTAGTCATTTATGACGACCTCTCTAAACACGCTGTGGCCTATCGCGAAATTTCACTGATTCTGAAGCGCCCGTCGGGCCGTGAAGCTTATCCCGGCGATATCTTCTATCTGCACAGCCGCCTTCTGGAACGTGCCGCCAAGATTAACGAGAACCAGGCCGTAGCTTCGGTTATGAACGATTTGCCAGAGGTGCTCAAACCCATTGTAAAGGGTGGTGGCTCACTCACAGCTCTTCCCATTATCGAGACTCAGGCTGGCGATGTGAGTGCATATATCCCCACCAACGTGATTTCAATCACCGACGGCCAAATCTACCTTGAGACAGCGCTGTTCAACGCGGGTATTCGCCCCGCAGTAAACGTGGGTATCTCGGTGAGCCGTGTGGGTGGTAACGCTCAAATCAAGTGCATGAAAAAGGTGGCCGGTACGCTCAAGATTGCGCAAGCACAATATCGCGAGCTGGAAGCGTTTACCAAGTTCGGTGGCGACATCGACCCGGTGACGGCACGAACTATTGATACAGGCCGCAAGAACGAACGCCTTCTCGTACAGGCGCAATATGAACCAATGGCTGTCGAAGAACAGGTCGCCATCATCTATTGCGGTGTGAACGGCCTGCTGCAACGCGTGCCTCTTGATCAAGTTGCCGACTTCGAGAAACTTTTCATTCAGTATCTTCGCGCAAAGCACCAGAACGATGTGCTCGACGTGTTACGCACCGGTAAGATCGACGATGACGTAATGGCCAAATTAAAGGCTGCCGCCCAAGAAATTTCGGGCAAATACACGGCTTGACATTATCCATTTTACAACTCAGTGAATTATGTCAACTTTACGTGAATTGAAAAGCCGCATTGGTTCGGTTGCGTCAACGCAGAAGACAACGAGCGCGATGAAAATGATTTCATCGGCCAAGATGCGCAAGGCCACCAGTGGACTACAACGCCTCACGCCCTACCGCGATATGGTGCAGAGTGTTATCAGCCACCTGCTGGTGACCGACCAGGAGTTCTCCTCGCCACTTATTGCACATCGCGAAGTTAAGCATTTGGCCATCGTTGTGTTTGGCAGCGACGATGGATTGTGTGGTGCTTTCAACATCAACATCTTCAAGCAGCTTCTGGAAGCAATCAACGAAGCTCGAAGCTCATGGGGAAAAGATATCCACATCACAATCCTTCCTGTAGGCAAAAAACTCACTAAGGCATCAAAAAAAATAGCCGACGATTCAATCGTAGTCGAGGAAGTGGCTTTGAACACGCGCAGCGACAATGATGAGCTGCACACGTTCACAACGACCTTGCGCGAGCGTTTTTTAGCCGGTGAGTTTGACAAAGTCGAAGTGCAATACATGCACTTCGTGTCTACAAGCCGCCAGCGATTCGTGCGAGAGCAATTATTGCCCGTGCAGTATGAATCGCTCGCCGAGCAATTTGATGCACGCAAAGCGGCCGAGCCATGTCTGTTTGAACCCGACGCTAACGCCATCTTCAACAGCGTGCTTCCGCTGCACCTGCGCGCCATGATGCAAGAGGTTTTCACCGAGAGTGCCGCCAGCGAACAAGCAGCCAGAGTAATGGCTATGCAGACGGCCAGCGACAACGCTAAAGAACTGCTCGATGCTCTCAACTTGGAATACAACAAGTTGCGTCAACAAAGCATCACCACAGAACTGCTTGACATCATTGGTGGACAAGTTCAGCGGTAAACGATAACGTGAACGTGACGAGCCATGAGTTTCAGGCTCACATATCAGCCTGAAACTCTCGGCTCGCAACAAGAAATTATAAATAAACACAAACATGAGCATTAAGGAGTATTTTGTTTCTCTTTTTAAGGGCATGTACAGCCTGATAAAGGGTATGGAAGTGACTGGCAAGGAGCTGGTCACACCAAAAGTGACTGAGCAGTACCCCGAAAATCGGGCAACGCTGCAGATTCCTGATCGGTTCAGGGCTACATTGCAGTTTATATATGATGAAAACGGGAACCATAAATGCATTGGCTGCCGCAGTTGTGAGCGCGCATGCCCTAATGGTACCATTCACATCGACACACGCATGGTGGACTTGCCCAACGGCAAGAAGAAAATGAAGCTTGACAAGTACATCTATGACTTGGGAAGCTGCACTTTCTGCAGCTTGTGTGTCCAGTCTTGCCCAACCTCGGCCATCGAGTTCAGCAATGACTTTGAGCAAGCTGTGTTCCGCCGCGAATCGCTGGTCAAGCAACTCAATTATCTGCCCGAAAAGGATGAACCTGCTCCTGCTGTAGCACAGCCCAATGAGGCAAAATCGGAAGCCGCACCCAAAACGGCCGATGCCGCTACAGTCGAGGGTAATTCCCCCGAAACAGTAAAGAACGATAATCAAGAAAATCAATAATATGGAATCACTAGGAAACATTATCATGTATTTTGTGATTGCGCTTGCAATCATTGTGTTTTCGGTGCTGACGGTCACCTCGCGCAAAATTTTGCGCTCGGCCACCTATCTGCTTTTTGTACTCTTTGCTACAGCGGCACTATATTTCCAGCTCGACTACGCTTTCCTAGGCGCAGTGCAAATCGCGGTTTACGCAGGCGGCATCGTCGTGCTGTTTGTCTTCTCCATTCTTCTCACACAGAAACCCGGTGAAGATGCTAAACCATTAGACTCACACCACCGCTGGCTTGGACTCCTTGCCGCCGTGGCTGGTATCGCTGTGTGTGCAGTCGCTCTATTTTCATACACTCAATTTTGCGGACAACAATTACCCGACATGGCGGATCCCGACATAGCACAAATCGGTCATTTCTTGCTCAGCACCGACAAGTTTGGGTACCTGTTGCCGTTTGAAGCTGTGAGTGTACTTTTACTTGCTTGTATAATAGGTGGTGTCGTGATTGCCCGTCGCCGTTAAAGAAAGGAGATTAACGATGAATTTGACTTTATTAATGTATCTCATTCCCAGCCTGATAATGTTTGGCTGCGGTGTTTACGGGTTTCTCACCCGCAAAAATATGATTGCCATCATGATATCGCTTGAACTCATGCTCAACTCTATCGATATCAACTTTGTTGTGTTTAATCGATATCTTTTCCATGGACAAATGGAAGGAATGTTCTTCACTCTCTTTGCCATTGCCATCGCAGCGGCCGAAACGGCCCTGGCACTGGCCATTATCATCAATGTATTCCGCATTGCCAAGGATGTTGATATCAACAAAATCAATAAACTGAAATTCTAACGACTATGCCACTAAGTTATACAATCGCAGTAATCGCCATTCCTTTACTCATGTTCTTGTTCTTGGGACTGGTTGGCGTAAAAATGAATAAGAAAGTTACTGGTGTGCTGGGCGTTTGCGGTATGCTCATCACCACCATCCTTGCCTACGGCGTCGCTTTGACCTACTTCTTTGGCACTGGCGAAGGCCAAATGGTGGATGGGGTGCGCAAGGCCGTCACCGTGTTTAATCCCGACTGGCTCTCGTTCAGCGACCAACTGGTAGTGCGCATGGGCATCATGCTCGACCCCATTGCAGCCATGATGCTTGTGGTTATCTGCACGGTTTCGCTCATGGTGCATCTCTACAGTTTGGGTTACATGTGCGACCACCATGGCAACGCAGAGAAAGGTTTCCAGCGTTATTATGCCTTCTTGGCTTTGTTTACGTTCTCAATGCTGGGACTGGTTGTTGCCACCAATTTGTTCCAAATTTTCATATTCTTTGAGATGGTGGGTGTATCCTCCTACCTGCTCATCGGCTTCTACTACACATCGCCGGCTGCAATTCACGCGAGCAAAAAAGCCTTCATTGTCACTCGTCTGGCCGACCTGTTCTTCTTGGTGGGTATTCTCATTCTGAGTTTCTACACACAGACGTTTGATTTCTTCGGTAACGACGTGAACGGCATCATGGGCATGCTCGATGATCCTCAGGCTTCGCTGGCACAGGCAGGAACCACAACCTTCATGGGTTGCTCGGCTATGGCGTGGGCATTGACTTTCATCTTTATCGGCGGTGCCGGTAAAAGTGCCATGTATCCATTGCACATCTGGCTGCCCGATGCCATGGAAGGTCCCACCCCTGTTTCTGCACTGATTCACGCAGCCACCATGGTGGTAGCCGGTGTCTATCTCGTGGCACGCTTGTTCCCTCTTTACGTGTTGGTACAGGGCGCTATGGACATCATCTGTGTTGTGGGTGCATTCACTGCCTTCTACGCCGCAGCCATTGCCTGCGTGCAGAGCGATATTAAGCGTGCACTCGCATTCTCTACCATTTCTCAAATTGCATTCATGATGACATCGCTGGCAGTGTCTAGCGCCAATGGTCAACTCATCGAGATTCATGGCGGTTACGGACTGGGTTACATGGCATCCATGTTCCACCTGTTCACCCATGCCATGTTCAAGGCCTTGCTCTTCTTGTGCGCCGGTGCCATTATCCATGCCGTTCACAGCAATGAGAACGACAAGATGCATGGTCTGCACAAATATATGCCCATCACCAGCATTGCCTTCCTGATAGGTTGCTTGGCCATTGCCGGTATTCCTCCCTTCGCTGGATTCTGGAGCAAAGACGAAATCCTCGTGGCAGCTTATGAAAAGGGTCTGGGATGGGGACTGTGGATGTCGATGGTTGCCGGAATGACTGCATTCTACATGTTCCGTATCTATTTCCTCATCTTCCATTGGAAGAAACACGAAATTCACACCGAGCATGCTCCGGCCGACCAGCCCTGGACCATGACGCTGCCGCTCATCATTTTGGCCACTATTTCGATTGTTGCTGGTTTTGTACCCGCAGCCAATCTGGTCACCTGGGACGGTGCCCCACTCCACACACAGCTCAACTGGACAGTGGCTTGCTCAAGCGTTCTCATTGCTTGCGTGGGTATCGGTTTGGCATTCAAGATGTATTATAAGGAAAATGCCCTGCCCGAACGCATGGCCAACAGTTGCCGCGGACTGTGGACTGCAGCCTACAAGCGTTTCTACATGGACGAACTCTATCAGTTCATCACCCACAAGGTGATTTTCCAAGGCATCTGCAAACCGATAGCCAAGTTCGACCGTGCCATCATCGACGGATTCTTCAATATGCTGGCCCAAGTCACCAATCAGACCAGTTTCGGTATCCGCAAATTGCAGTCGGGCTCAATTCAGAGTTACGTTTATTTCTACCTCATCGGTGCTCTACTCTTGGCTGGTATCACCATGGCTTGTGTACTCTTGTAATTTGTCGCATGAAACTTGTAATATCTTTAGATTATGGAAATCTTTAATAATATACTGATTTATTTTGTAATAGTGCCTCTGCTCACATTATTGGGACTGGCATTGTGTTCAAATAAAGGTATCGGTGCCATCCGCGCCGTTGCAGTAGCTGGAGCTACAGTGCTGGTTGCGCTTGCTGGCTATTTGGTTTACCTCTTCTTGCAAGCTCGCGGCGCAGGGGATACCAGTGAGATGATTCTGCGAAGCGAAGTTATGTGGTATGCCCCACTTAACGTGAAACTCGCACTTGGTGTAGACGGTGTAAGCGTGGTAATGATTCTGCTTTCAGCTTTCATTGTGTTTGCCGGAGTCTTTGCATCTTGGAAGATGAATCCTCTGCCCAAGCAGTTCTTCCTCTGGTTCTACTTGTTGTCAACAGGTGTATTTGGATTCTTCATCTCCATCGACCTGTTCACCATGTTCATGTTCTACGAGGTGGCACTGATTCCCATGTATCTGCTCATCGGTGTGTGGGGAAGCGGCAACAAGAACTACAGCGCCATGAAGCTCACACTCATGCTCATGGGTGGTTCGGCATTCCTGATGCTGGGCATCATCGGCATTTATTTCCACTCCAGCGCCGATGGAAACTGGACGATGAATATCCTTGAAATTGCCCAAAACGATGCCATCCCTCATCAGTGGCAGATGTGGCTCTTCCCGCTCACCTTCATCGGGTTCGGCGTGCTGGGTGCCATGTTCCCATTTCACACTTGGTCGCCCGATGGTCATGCTTCAGCCCCCACAGCCGTGTCGATGCTTCACGCAGGTGTGCTGATGAAGCTGGGAGGTTATGGCTGTTTTCGCATCGCTATCTATCTGATGCCATTTGCAGCTCAGCAACTAGGATGGATTTTTCTCACCCTCACGGGCATCAGCATCGTCTATGGTGCTTTCAGTGCTTGCGTGCAAACCGACCTCAAGTACATTAATGCTTACTCATCGGTCAGTCACTGCGGTATGGTGCTTTTTGCCATCTTGATGTTCAACACCACAGCCATGACTGGTGCAGTGCTTCAAATGCTGTCACACGGTTTGATGACGGCATTGTTCTTTGCTTTAATTGGTATGATTTATGGACGCACACACACACGCGACATACGCGACATGGGCGGCATGATGCAGATTATGCCTTACCTGGGTGTTGGTTACGTCATCGCAGGTTTGGCCTCACTAGGCCTACCAGGACTGAGCGGTTTTGTGGCTGAAATGACCATCTTTGTCGGCTCATACATGCACAGCGACGTGTTCCATCGCGTGCTCACCATCGCCGCCACCTGCTCTATCGTTATCACCGCAGTCTACATCTTGCGTGTTGTGGGCAAGTTGCTCTTTGGTGAAGTGCAAAACGAACATCACCGCGAGCTCACCGATGCCAGTTGGGAAGAACGCCTGTCTACCGCCACACTCATTCTGGCTGTTGCCATCATCGGTTGCTTCCCCAACTTCTTTGTCAACATCATCAGCGACAGTTTCTTGCCCATCGTTGGAGCCCTGGAAAACGCTGCCCGTGCTGCTGGCATGATGTAATGAACATGTTAAATCCTTGAAAAAATCGAATTAAAGATATGGATTATTCTCAATTTTTAATGATGCCGCAAGAAATTGGCTTGTTGCTTGTATTCTTGCTTGTGTTCATTTACGACACATTTATGCCCGCGCGTTCGCAGCGCTTCCTGCCCATTTTCACCACCGTGCTTTTTGCCATCTACACGGCATTCAGCTTCGTCCCATGTCAAATGGGTGAACTCTTCGGTGGAATGATGGAAACCAACCCTGCCACGTGGGTCATGAAATGTGTTCTCAATATTGGTGTATTCCTGGTGTTCTTGCAGGCCATTAAATGGACCAACGACGACTTTGTGAGCGTGCGCCGTGGTGAATTCTACGAGTTGATAATGCTCACCCTGTTCGGCATGTTCCTCATGATTTCGGCACGCCACTTCTTGCTCTTTGTCATCGGCCTTGAAACGGCATCGCTTCCCATCGCTGCTCTTACAGCATTTGAGAAACGTTATTACGAGAGTCACGAGGCTGCAGCCAAATACATCTTCACGGCCATCTTCTCCAGTGCTATCTTCATGCTGGGCATCTCGTTTGTCTACGGCATGAGCGGATCGCTCTATTTCAACGATATCGCCACAGCACTCATCAATAATCACAGCGCCCTGCTCATTGCCGCAGTAACATTTGTCATTGCTGGCGTGGGCTACAAGCTCTCGTTGGTGCCGTTCCATCAGTGGACTGCCGATGTATATCAAGGTGCTCCCACCGCTGTAACCAGCTACCTTTCTGTAATCAGTAAGGGTGCCGCAGCTTTTGCTTTCCTGGTCATCTTGGTACAAGTGTTCGGTTCGGCCTATGAACAGGTATGGCAGTGGATTCTGTATGCCATCATCATTCTCACCATCACCATCGGCAACCTGTTTGCTATCCGCCAGCGCAACCTCAAGAGATTCTTGGCCTTCTCGTCCATCTCTCAAGCCGGTTACATCATGCTGGGTGTGATTGCTGCAAACGCTGTGGGTATGGCTTCGATGATCTATTACATCTTGGTTTACATCTTCTCCAACCTGGCCGCCTTCGGTGTGATTGCAGCCATCGAGCGCCAGTCGGGGAAAGTCACCATCGACGACTACAACGGCCTGTTCAAGACCAATCCCTGGATGGCATTCACCATGATGCTGGCCATGTTCTCACTAGGTGGTATTCCGCCCTTCGCCGGATTCTTCAGCAAGTTCTTCATCTTCGTTGGAGCAGCCAGCACCGGAAGCGTTGCCATCTATGTGCTTGTGTTCATTGCATTGGTCAACACCATCATCTCACTCTACTACTACCTGCTGGTGGTCAAGGCCATGTTCATCCGTCAAGACGAGTGCGTCATTCCCTACATCGACAGTCACTGGACCGAAGAAATCGGAATGACCGTGTGTGTGATGGGCATCATCACCATCGGCATTGTGAGCGGTGTTTACACATTCTTCTCACAGATTACAGAAACAGTAAGCCACATGTTCACACTCATCTAAGAGAGTCACACATAATCAAAGTAGGAGGAAAACAAAGTCGTTTTCTTCCTACTTTCGTTTTCCGACCGCTTACATCAGTGCCGAACACCAGTTCCTATTTTGCGAGCATGCTCCGGCACTACATTCAGCCGAAAATCTAAGAACCTAGAATTTTCACACACCCACCTTATGTTATCCGCACGAATACGCCTATCCTACACATATAATATTTTATATTAGTGTCCGCTAAAAGTTCTCAACACCGCCGTAACAAGTTGATTTCAAATTGAATAATTGTAGATTCCTTGTAAAGGGCTTGGTCTTGAATGCAAGTCGGAGACTTGCTGGTGTGCTTAACACATTGTGCCGTTCACGGCGGAGCTGTGGGCGGCACTGTGTGAAAGGCGACCGTATAGACAGCGGCACTTCGAAGATGTGCTGAGAACGTTATTTTTACCACTGCCGCACTATCTACGATGTGCGCCTATGATTCGGCCATTTATTCACACAGTGCGCACCAGTTCTTCGAACAGGCACGCACAATGTGTTTTGATAAAAAGTTCTCGCTCGGCAATTCTTGAACAAGTTCAAATTGCTCTCGCTTAACCGCTTTTTTTGCACGACTGTCAAGTCTAACGACTTGCCAACTGATTCAGTTTTAGCGGACAGTAATAATCTTAAAACATTCGGTAAGCACTACTTTACCGGGGCGTCTTTTGTCTGTACCGTACTGTAGCGGCTGGGGGCGACGGACGGGATGGACACTTGCCCGTGACGCACAAAAAAAGGAGGGACCCGTGCCTTGCGGCTCGGATCCCTCCGTAGGGGGCGGTTACCTACTCTCCCACTTTCGCAGTACCATCGGCGTGGTGAGGCTTAACTTCTCTGTTCGGAATGGGAAGAGGTGGAACCCTCACGCTA
>JAGAYZ010000001.1 GCA_017940245.1 Muribaculaceae bacterium
CCGTCACAGCTCGGTCTTTACCTCATGAGAATCGAGTGTACAGACAAAACAAAGAAAAAACAGCCGCCTGAAAAATATCCCATTCTCAGGCGGTTGATTTGCAAAGAGAGTGAGCCATAACTGAATTATGACACACCCTCAATAAATAAATTCATACTCATCCCTCGCAGCCGTCCGGCCACGCACCGTAAAATCACCCAACGAATACCGCACATTTCCGCTGGGCTTGATGCCCTCGCTGTAGTAGCGGTCGATGTCGCCAAGAACGCGGGTTGCTTTCGCTCCCTCATACTCCACATAGTGCTCGCTGTCCCAGCCGTTGCCGAAGTCCACGGTCACATCACCGTCCTTGTCGGCTATCAGCCTGCGCAACACGCGCTGCTGCGCCGCTGTCGGAGCAACGTTCAAGTTGATCGTTCCGGCATTGTCGTCAATTCGTATCGCGCCACGATTAATGAAATCAGACATGTCGGTACCTATCCCGGTCTCTATCTTGTTCCCATCAGCATCACGGTCATAGGCAATCTTGCTTATTTCCCTATGGTCTGTTGTCCTGCCACCGGCAAGGAACGAGCCATCTTCACCTTCGTCAAGCTCATGGCGGCCTGAAGTCCAGCATCTCCCCATCGGGAAGCACATAGCCGGCCTCACGGATATCACCAGTCACACCAAACTTCTTCTTCGACTGCTCAAATATCCTACGGCTCTCATCATCCTTCCCCAACGAGTACCGCACACCGTCACTTTTTTCGCCATCCTCTTGCACATCCGAAACTTTTCCACTAACTTTGCCGTCAGAAACAGTGTTTTGAGGAGTAGCAGTGCCATTCCTCAAGCCTCTTTCAGAGGTCTTGCCAGTGTCCGTCGTATTGTCGAGGGCACTGTTTCTCTTTTCAAATGCCGTAAGTAACCAATTTTTCTTTTGATTATCCCAAGTCAGACGGACTGCGGCTTGATGGGTGTCACTCTCCAATCGGACACGATTCTCTGAACGTTGCGCAACGTGCATGTCGTCAAGTATCTCTTGAAGATTATCTAATACTTCGGGGTGATACTTCACCAATTTTGCAAGACCAAAGCCATCACTTTTACCCGTTCCTTCCTCTCCCCATACTAAATCTATGTCGCCTATGTCTTTATGGTGTAATGCGCCTGTCGCCTCGCCTCCTTTCTTTTTCAATAAGAATGCAATCGCTTCCTTCGCCTTACCCTTGAACTGGTCATAGATGTCACCAAACGCTCCGCGACCCACAGGCAACGGCTCCCCACCCACCGAGTACCGCCGTGTCCCCTGCGTCTCACCCTCCGGTCGGGTGCGCTGCGGTTCCGCCGCAGCCATTCCACCCAGCCGCTCCGCGTCATAGCGGCGGCTACGCTCCATGTACTGCTCCAGCATCCCGCTCTTGCCGCGAGTAATCGGGTTGATGTCCACTCTGATGCCTTCCAGCTCCAGAGGCTCTTCATTCAGCACGTTGAACAGACCGTCCTCGCTGATGTCGCCAGCATACTCCACAACCACGTCAAGGTCACTGTCCTTGCGAGCGTCACCGCGCAGGCGGCTACCATGAAGGGCCATGCCCTTGATTGCCACATCTTCCATGCCGGCTTCCTCCAGCTTGCGCTCTATATCCTCACGCACCGCCGAAAGCACCTCACCCTCAGTGTAGCCATCAAGACCCTGAATCGAAACACCACCGCCACGAAGAACCGACTGCGCGGCTCGCTTCGCAAAACCACTCGACTCCGGGTCAGCCAGAACACGACGAGCCTCTGCCACCAAATCTTCACCAGACAAAATCTCCCCACCATTTCCAGCTGTTTTTTTATCCGGAATGATTGGATTCTCAAAATTTTGCACTACCTTTGCGACATCTTCCAAATCGAGATAGCCCACGTCAGCGAGATTGGTTCGCTGTTGGTCTATCAAGGTTTGGATTTTTTCTTTGTTCACGTAAAGCAACTTACCCTGGCTAATCCAGTTAAGCCATTCGGCGTTGTCTTTGTTAAATATCCCGCGAATAGACGAGATGGTGATGCCATCATGATTTTGATTGAAGTGCACGCCGACCACAAAGCTCTTTCCGTCTTTGACTATCTCGACGATGACATTCTGAGCCTTGTCCTTGTCGCCATAGGCGAACACGGCGACAGGGTCTTGTATTGCGGCGGCGAGGTTTCTCACGTCGTTGATGTCGAAGCCATGTTGCGCGGCTTTCTGGGCAAGCTTTGTCGCTGACAGTTGTATGGGATCGTCAGGAAATCCTGCGCTGCGCAACACTGAGCATGGGCGGCCGAGCTGGTAGATGTGCCCATCGGGAAGCTCCCCGCGCTCTTGCTTCTCCAGCTCAGCATTGAAACGCTCATTGTCTTCACACACGCGACTGCGCTCCACCGGCGACAAGCTGAACAACGGCTGACCCTGGCTCACCGACTTGCGCATCTCGCCTGTAACATCCACCGAGTGCATCACCTCGCCACCAGGTGTCGACAGCATCGTCTCACCCACTCGCGAACCCCACTTGCGGCAGTACTTGTCCATGTATTTCGTCAGGATGCCGTCGTAAAACGCTTTCATCCCCTCACCACCGATGCGCAGACCGTCACCGGAGAGCTGTGTGTGCTCGCGGGCAGAGAGTATTTTGTCGGCTATTTCCTTGCCAACGACCTCGCTCAGTTTCTTCCCGGCGAAGTCTGTCATGCCATCGCTCGATGTGATTTCGCCGTCATGGGTGACATACATCGACACCCGGTCGTTCCCCATGTTTATGTCCACATCAAAGCCATCAGTCTCATTGGCACTTTCGGCCTTGTAAGGCTCAACGGTGATATTATCCACCCTGTCGCCGATTCCGTAACGCTCTGCCTGCTGCTCACCGGTAGTCCACGCAACCTTGTCAAAACCCTCATCCGCTGCCAGACGCAGCATCCGCTTCATCGCCACCTCATGCCAGTTCTTCTCAAACGGAGCAGCCGGGACACCGCTCACTGACTCTCGTTCCGCGTATACGTTTGCTTCATGAGCCGCGGCACGCGCCTCACGGGTTTCTAAAGTCCTGCGATTAGCGTCACGCAACACATCCCATTCTTCTTCCGTGAGCCCTTCAAGCGTTCCGCCATGCGACGACTTTGCCCGCTCGTTGAGAGACAACTCTTCGGCGAGGGCTTGCTTGTATGCCTTTTCCGCTTGCTCGTACCGCTCCCTAATGGCTTTTTTGTTTTCTTCACGATACCCCTTCTCCCTCGCATCCTGGTGCCTGTTGCTCTGCACCTCGTCGATCACCAGCACGCGCTTGCCGTCTGTATCCGTGGTCTCGCCGAAGCGCACCCACATCACCGCACGCCCCTCGTTCTCGGGGCCGAAGTGGATCGCGTCGCCCTCCTGGTAAGGCTCCACACCAGGCACCACAAACGCCACCTCACGCTTGTTCTCCAATCCCTCGGTGGTGTAGCCAAGACGTGTTCTATTGATGCTATAATCACTGTTTATACCAACTTGTTTTCTAAGAATGTCACGGTCTGAAACCCGTAAATCCCATGTACCATCAGAATATAAATGCGGTTCTATCGATTCTCTTATCCAACTAGGGCTAACATTGCAATAAACATCCCAAGCATATTCAAGATGGTCTAGTGGCGTATCAAAATCATCATCTGTCCAACTATTATAATAATCTTCAAAATCATTATAGACATCCTCAGGTACTGAAGGATCTACAACTCCCTCTTGATAGGTGCGCTCCTCCATCTCGATGCCGTTGTCACGAACAAACTCCAGAACCTCACCGCGGGTCAAAGACTTGCCCTTGTGCTCGTCCAGCCACTGGCTCAGACCCATCCACTTGTCCTCGCCGGCCTTGATGCCGCCGGCCTTCGTCAGCATCGCCTTCCACTGCTCGGCACTCGCCTTCTCCTGCTTCACGTTCTCCACCGCACGCTCTGCGTTGCTGTAGAACGTCGGGCGGCGACGATCGTCTCCCAGAGAAAACCGTTTGTCGGGATTCTCGTCATTGAAACGCTGGCTGAGCGGGATGAGGTTGCCCTGATCATCATAGGTAGGCTCCAGTAGCTTCCGATTGTTTTCGGTGTTCTTATACACATATCCCTTTCCATCGTCATAGCCCCACTCGTTGATGTCATCGCCGTTCCACCAAATGTCGTCAATCGGCACCTCTTTCTCTATGATGCGGCCATTCTCCCAATCCTGTAGCCCAATATGGCGCTCTGCGTATTCACGGCTCGGCGTAACCCAGTCACCATTCCGGAAACTGCCCTCCGCAATATTGGCATCTATGGCACGGTACATCTTTATTGTACGCCGCTTGTTTTTTACGACAGTTGACAGATTCCTAATGCTTGACAGCGTAGCCTTGTCACGACCACTGGCTGCTATGGGGTTCTCAAGCTGCCAGCCCAAGTCGTTATTGTCTAGGCCATTGTCAATAAAGTCTCCTAGAGTATAATCTCCTTCAAAATCTCCCTCACGGAATGCCTTGATTCGCTCTTCTTTTGTCTCATAGTAAGCGTTTCTTGAAGGGGCAGCACCATTAAATGCAAGTGATCCCTGATAACTCACATCATCCTTGTAGCCTTTACGCTCTGCTTCCGCACGTAACATCTTGTCAACCTTCTCACGGTCGCCTCGAGCCACGGCCTCGGCATACTCGCGGTCACCAGAAGCCAGCGAAAACCGTTTGTCGGGAATCTGGCTCAACTGATATGCCTCAGCATCATCGTACTGGTCCTTTGTGAAACGACGCTTCTCTACTGGGCCCTCATTCGCCACCATGAACACCACATCGGGATTGCCGTGGTTCGCAGCAATCTGGTCATGGTCATATTCCATGTTGTACTCCATCTCACTGGCCGTCTTGAACCCCAATGTCTTTTCATATATCTTCTGTAATGGCTGATTTTTGCTAGCGTAGGCGTCAAGATGAGTGGCGCCCTGCTCACGCACAAAGTCCCGGATGGCATAAAGAAAACCTTTCTTGTCCGATGGGTTAAGGCTAAATACGCTGACGAGGTTGCCGTTAGGCTCTATCGCAAAGCCGCACAGGCCGTCGTCACTGATGAAACATTTGGCATCATCATAGTTGTCGTGCAAGTCTACAAGCTCGCCGTTTTTCAGGTATCTGCGGTTGACTTCAAAAATATCGTGAAACAGTTGCCCGTTGACTAGGGCAAAATGGAAATCTACATTAGTTCCATCCTCATGCTTATGACTTAAATTAATCCAGAAAGAAGTCCTGCTGCGGCCTCTTGCGGAGAGAAGTCCAGCATATACCGACCCCAGTCTGCGTTTGAATTCATCTGTTCTGTCACTACGATGGTATTGTCGCACATCTTCATCAGACAGTCTTTGACTTTCTGCTTGTACTCTTCTAAAGTCATCGGTGTATTCATCTTTGCTTATTTTAAGGATACCTGAGTTATCATTTGCAAAATTAAATGCTTTTCCATTATTATCAAAATTATTGGGAGTTTTTTTCCCTTTCTCGTCATTGCCGATACTGAATTTGCCTCGGTCCGACCCGCCACCTTCGCCGCGCTGGCGAGTGCCATCCGTCACCTCCTGCGACACCTCACGCTCGCTGTGCAACTCGTTGAACATCTTGTTGTAGCCGTCACGAGCCTCCACCAGCGCACGGTATTCATCGCCTCGACCCTCCAGGCTGTACAGCACCTTGTCAAAGAAATCCAGCACACTGTTCTTGATGCGGTCCATCACACCCAGGTCGCTCACGTCCTTGAACATCTCACGCAGCATCGACGGGTCTTCCATCATACGACCGGCAACATCCGATGCCATCTCATCCTGGATGTAACTCGTCAAGTCAAAGTCCGGGTTCTCCCGCTGCAACTGCTCGATGCTCGCCCGCGCCCCCGGGTCACTCCAGGCAGGTGCATTTTCTTCAAGGTAATTAAAACAGTTCTCTTTTCGATTCATTGAATTGATAAGGGGACGAGCAATTGTTAATAACTTTATTTGTTTGAAGTGTTGCGGGGTTGTTAGAATTGTAGTAATTTTACACACCTTTTTCACACGATGTGTGATATCACCTATATATGTTTTAGATTTTATGATACCATTTATTCACTTACATGTCCACTCTCAATATTCAATCCTCGACGGACAAGCGTCCATTTCTGGGATGGTGGACAAGGCCATTGCCAACGGTATGCGCGGAATGGCCTTAACCGACCATGGAAACATGTTTGGAATTAAAGAGCTCCATGACATCTGTGCCAAGAAAAACAGCAAACAAAATGACATTGTCAAAGATTTGAAAAAACAAATCAAGGCTGAGAGTGAGAAACCAGAAGAGCAGCGCGACTTGCAAATGATTGCCAGTCTGGAGCAGCAAATAAAGGAAACTGAAGACTCACGATTTAAGCCCATCTTTGGCTGTGAGGTGTATGTGGCGCGTGAAAACAAAGAAGAGCATGTAGACAAGCGCGACATTGGTCGTCACTTGATTTTACTGGCCAAGAATTATCATGGCTATAAAAACCTGATTAAAATTGTTTCAAGGGCATGGACCGACGGTTTTTACTCTCATCCTCGCACCGATAAAACCGACTTGGAAAAGTTTCATGAGGGAATCATTTGCTGCTCGGCTTGTCTGGGTGGTGAGATTCCTCAATACATCATGAATGGCGAGCTGGAAAAAGCTCGTGAAACGGCTTTGTGGTTCAAAAAAGTATTTGGCGACGACTACTACCTGGAATTGCAACGCCACAAGGCTACGGTGCCCAATGCCAACCACGAGACATATCCACACCAGCAAGTGGTGAATGCCGAACTAATCAAGATGTCGCACGAACTGGGCATTAAACTCATTTGCACCAACGACTCACACTTTATCAACGAAGAAGATGCCGATGCTCATGAGCACTTGATTTGTGTTTCTACAGGGAAGAAAATCTCCGATCCCACACTAATGCGCTACTCTAAACAGGAGTGGTTCAAGACTCAAGAGGAAATGAATGCCCTCTTTGATGATGTTCCCGAAGCCCTGCAAAACACCAATGAGATTCTGGACAAGGTAGAAATTTACTCCATCGATCACGGACCCATTCTGCCCGACTTTCCGTTGCCCGACGGATTTGACAACGAAGACGACTACCTGCGCTACCTGGTTTACGAAGGAGCAAAAGAACGATGGCCCAATCTCGACGAAGAACACCGCGAACGACTCGACTTCGAACTGGAAACCATTAAGAACATGGGATTCCCGGGCTACTTTCTTATTGTGCAGGACTATATCAAGGCTGCGCCGTCGCTCGGATGCTCTGTCGGTCCCGGTCGTGGATCGGCTGCCGGGTCGGCCGTAGCTTATTGCCTGGGCATCACAAAAATCGACCCTATCAAATATGACTTGCTTTTTGAGCGTTTCTTGAATCCAGATCGCATCTCGCTGCCCGATATAGATGTAGACTTTGACGATGACGGACGTGCTGCCGTACTCAAATATGTCACCGAGAAATATGGAGCCGAGAAAGTGGCACACATCATCACCTACGGCACTATGGCGGCCAAAATGGCTATTAAAGATGTGGCACGAGCCGAAGACCTTCCCATTCCCGAAAGTGACCGTCTGGCAAAAATGATTCCCAGTTCGCCCAATGGAATGCCCGAAGAAAAACCTGGGAAGAAATATAAAATCAGTATCAAAAACTGTCTGAAATGCTTCCCGGAATTTGCAGCCGAGAAAGATAGCACCAATCCAAAGATTGCCGATACCATCCGTTTCGCAGAGAAGCTGGAAGGTAACGTGCGCAGCACTGGCGTGCACGCATGCGGCGTGATCATCGGGCGCGACGACATCACAGACTGGGTGCCCGTGAGCACCGCATCCGACAAAGATGGCGAAAAGATGATTGTGACACAATATGAAGGCAGTGTAATCGAGTCTACCGGACTGATCAAGATGGACTTTTTGGGACTTAAAACCTTGTCCATTATTATGGAAGCATTGGCCAACATCAAAATCACCCATGGCATTGACCTCGACATTGAAAAAATACCCATCGACGACCCCAAGACTTACCAACTCTATTGTGAGGGTCGCACGACAGGCACATTCCAGTTTGAGTCGGCCGGTATGCAAAAGTACCTCATTGAGCTGCAACCCAGCACCTTCGAGGACCTCATTGCCATGAACGCCCTTTACCGTCCGGGCCCTATGGACTACATACCGCAGTTCATCGCACGCAAGAAAGGCGACGAACCTATCGTCTATGACATTCCATGCATGGAAAAATACCTTAAGGACACCTATGGTATCACGGTCTATCAAGAGCAAGTGATGTTACTCTCGAGGCAACTTGCAGGTTTCACTCGTGGTCAAAGCGACACCTTGCGTAAGGCCATGGGCAAGAAACAGATTGAAAAAATGAACCATCTCGAAGGGCTTTTCTATGAAGGCGGCGAGAAGAATGGTTACGACCACAAGGTTCTTAATAAGATATGGGAAGACTGGAAAAAATTTGCATCTTACGCTTTCAACAAGTCGCACGCCACCTGCTACAGCTGGGTGGCCTACCAAACCGCATATCTCAAGGCCAACTACCCTAGCGAATATATGGCTGCTGTGCTGAGCCGAAATCTGAGCGATGTAGAGAAACTCTCCAAGTTCATGGACGAGTGCAAAGCCATGGGTATTGAAGTTAAAGGTCCCGACATCAACGAGAGTTTCAAGAGCTTCAGCGCCAATAAAAACGGTGATATACGCTTTGGACTCGGCGGCATTAAGGGCGTGGGCGGCAACGCAGTAGATGCCGTTATCAGTGAACGCGAGAAGAATGGACCATTCAAAGACATCTACGATGTGGTTGAGCGCGTTAACCTCAGCGCGTGCAACCGACGTGCCATCGAGTCTTTTGCCCTGTCGGGAGCCTTCGACTCTCTTAAGGGTATTACCCGAGAAGCTTTTTTTGAAAAGAACATGCGCGATGAAACATTCAGCGACACACTCATTAAATTCGGACAACGTTTCCAGGGAGGACAGTCATCAATGCAGAATTCGCTCTTCGGTGATATCGAGCCCATCGAGGTGGCCAAACCGGCTATTCCCGTGGCCGAGCCCTGGAATATACTCGAACGACTCGACAAGGAAAAGGAACTCGTGGGCATGTATCTTTCAGCTCATCCGCTAGATCCCTATTATGTGGAAATCAACTATGGATGCAACACTCACTTGAGTGAAATGAGTGAAAAAGTCAACGAACTTGACAAGGAAATCATCATAGGTGGCCTTGTGGTCGACTACAACACCCGCATGAGTAAGAAAGGCCAGTTCGGCATCTTGAAAATTGAGGATTACACCGGCTCTTTCGAGATGTTCCTCTTCGGGCAGAACTTTATAGATTTCGCAAAATATGGCGTCAAGGGCACACCCATCATTGTCAAGGGCGCTTATGCCAAGCGCAGATATGGCGACAGGATTGACTTCAACATCTCGTCAATCACACTCCTTGAAGACATGAGAGGAAAATTAATTAATAATGTGTGCATCATGCTCGACGATGATGAACTTGAAAAGGCCTCTATTCTAAAAACCATCATGAACGAGCAAACCGAGAACAAATACGACCTCTACTTCCGCGTAAGAGATATAAGCAACGCCCGGCGCGTAGATTTAAAGTCCAAATACAGAATACCACTAGACAAGAAAGTCATCGACACCCTCAAGAGTCATGACATCAAGTTTAGCATAAACGAGATTATTTAATTATTCATCTTAATATAAATCAAAATTATTATGGCATTTGTTTTTACTGACGAGAATTTAAAGCAAGAGATTGAATCGGGAAAACCTGTAGTTGTTGATTTCTGGGCAACCTGGTGCGGCCCCTGCCGCGTGATAGGCCCTATCGTTGAAGACTTGGCCAAGGAATATGAAGGTCGCGTCGTTATAGGGAAATATGACGTGGACGAAGGTGGCGACATGGCAGCCGAATATGGCGTGCGCAACATTCCCACCCTGCTCTTCTTCAAAGATGGCCAGCTTGTAGACCGCAACGTGGGCACCGCATCTCGCGAAATGCTGGCTGCAAAGATTGACGCTTTGCTTTAGGTCTTCTTTAATCAAACTGACATCTTAATTTAAGTGTGTTGCAAGAGTTGAATGACTCATGTAACACACTTTTTATTTAAAATAACATATATTATTTTCTATATTTAGAAATAAATAGTAACTTTGTATTCCTAAAACAAATAACATCTAATACAATTATAGATTAATGAATAAAATATTTACGTTATTGATGATTGCGTTGGCAGCGTTTAGTGTCAATGCCGCTGGAGTTATGGTTTGCGGAAAAGGTTATAATGAGAATAGTTATCAACTTATAAATCAGGAGCTCACCAGTGCAGGATATCTGAAAAGCGGGAGTGTGGCTTATGATGCGGTGAACCACAAGTTGACACTCAACAACGCTGATATATTGTGTGATAAGACTATTATTGAGACCTATCAGCTTGAAGACCTAGTGATTGAGGTGATAGGGAATTGCTCACTCAAGACCAAAATAGAAGGTAATGAGAATGCCGACAATCAGCTCAGCTGTATAAATGTTACACCTAATACCACCAAGCCTATGACTATTGATTTCACTGGCAGCGGATCACTGCGAATGACCTCCACCAACATTGCTTTCTTTGCATTCAACCGATATAGCGTGCAATACAAGTTTGACGGTCCCGATGTCACGATTAAATCGGCCCGCGGCATTTGGTCAACCAGTGTTTATCGTGTGGCCTATAAAATGAATGCCGGCTCGTTGAAGATTTGGAGCGACTTTGGAGCTATCGACCATGCTTTCAATTTGGATAATGGTGTGTATGGCACAATGTCGTTTGCGCCAGGCATAAAAATCCTGGAGCCTTATGACGGTTATTGGGATTGTGTCTTGCCAAAAAGTGGTCATGCCGAAATTAGACACTTTGCCGGGGCAGCCAAGACAGTGAAGATAGGCAGCACCTACGACCTCAAGGTTGGCGGAGTGCAAGTTACCACCCAAAACTGCAACGACATATTGGGTGACGGAAAGGTCTCTTATTTTCAGACAAATAACTTCTTGACTTTGAACAATGCCACAATTGAGAACGATTATCAGGTCATCATCAGCGACATCCAGTGGCTGAAAATCAGGATTGCAGGCAATAACCGTCTTATCACACATCACAACACCTATGGTATAGATTTAGCTGAGTGTGATGGTGTGGCGATTGAAGGTGCAGGCAATGGCGTGGAGAATGATGTGTTGTCGATGGAATCAACTGTCAATCAAATGGGTATAGGTTACTTTACTCATAAGAAAGGCGAACCAGCCCAGACCTACATCCGCAATTGCTCTATCTCTTTGCCAGCAGGTGAGATTCAAAACGAGGACAATGACTGTGCGCTCATTATAGAGAACGCATACGTTCATCTTGCCGATGGATACATCAGCACACCGCCAGCACTCACCCTCAATAATTGCTATGTCAACAAACCGGTAGGAGGGCATGTGGGTCAATACGGCGAAATTTGTGCCGACGGCAGCAACGCCATGTACTGGGGCGAGATAGAAATTAAGCCAGGCACCCCAAGCGTTATCGGTGATATTACTGGTGATGGCATGGTGGATGTGAGTGACGTGAACGCTGTAATCAACATCATCCTTAAGAACAAGGTGGAATCCGATTATCCCAGCGTAGCCGACTTGAATGATGATGGAAAGATTGATGTTACTGACGTGAACTCAATAATCAATATAATCCTGAAAAACAGTACTAGTCATTGAGATACTATGGTGCGGCAAAAGCCTTTAATTCAAGCATTTACCACACCTTCGTAATATTTCTTTATAATTTCTGAATAAATCTGCTTTGAACTAAGATGAGATATGGGATGTTATTATTCCTGCTGCTGCCGTTCTTAGGACAATTCTATGTCTCGTGGCGCACGTGGCAACTATTACCCACCCCTATCTGGATAAAGGTGCTCACCGTCACGCTCATGGCCGTGGCTCTGCTATGCCTGATACTCAAATTCTCAATACCTTCTGAACGATTATCGCTAGGACTCAATCAGCTTATTTACGAGGTAGGCACCAGCTGGATTATCATCATGCTCTATCTGGCCATGCTCTATCTGGTGATGGATATAGGCCGATGGTGCCATCTCATTCCCCGCACTTTCACTCATTCCAGCGTTGCGGGCACGGCATTCGTCATCACCGTGTTGCTGGCCACTTTTGTGTATGGCAATCTCCATTACCGTAATAAGGTGCGTCAATCGCTAGAACTAGACTCAAAAGGAAAAGTGAGCAAACCCATCAAAGTGGTGATGATGAGCGACTTGCATCTGGGATTTCACAACCGCCGAGCCGAGTTTGCCCGATGGGTAGATATCATCAACCGGGAGCAGGCCGACCTCATCCTCATTGCCGGCGATATTATCGACATCAGCGTGGACCCGCTCCTGCGTGAAAATGTAGCCGAAGAATGGAAACGCCTCAACGCCCCCGTTTATGCCTGCATGGGCAATCACGAGTATTTTGCCCAAGAGCCACGCGCCCGGCAGTTCATTACCGATGCCGGCATCAACCTGCTGCAAGACTCCGTGGCCGTCGTGGGCGACCTGTGTATTATCGGTCGAGACGATCTTACCAACCGTCGCCGTATGCCGCTTGACAGGCTCACAGCCAATATCGACCGCTCTAAATTCAGCATCCTGCTCGATCACCACCCTTACCATCTTGAACAAGCTCAAAAAGCGCATATCGACTTTCAATTCAGTGGACACACGCATCATGGGCAAGTGTGGCCCATCAATTGGATTACAGATGCAATATATGAAGATGCCTGGGGACCGCACAAGAAAGGCGACACACAATACTACGTCAGTTCTGGTATAGGAATTTGGGGAGGGAAATTCCGCATCGGCACGCGTTCCGAATACATTGTGGCCACAATCCTCTAGTGCGCGTCAATAGAGGCTCAATCCAAATAGTCGACCACACCCATCACCAGGCCGTAGACCGACAGCAACAGCAATATGCTTCCCATAATGCGGTTGATGAGCCACATACTATTGATGTTGAAATGAGAACGCACTTTATCCACGGAATATGTGATCACATACCACCATAATAAAGCCCCCGCCACGATGAAAATGTAGCCCAGTATCACATGATAAAACTTGTGCTCGGGCAAAGGGAATCCAAAGCGCGCAAACAGCGGAATTACAAGAAAAATAATAAGCGGGTTGGAAAGGGTAAACAAGAAACCGGTCACCATGTCGCGTGTGCGGTCGTCTTTCTCGTTGGTATCCTTCACTTTGCTCACGGGATTGTGGAAAATCATATAGATTGAATATACCATCAGTATCACACTGCCCGCAATCTGCAACGCACTCACATTGGCCTCGATGGCTTCGGTCACAAACGACATGCCTAAACCCGTGAGCAGACAGTAGAACAAATCGCTTGCCGCTGCGCCCACTCCAGTGAAAAGACCCGACATGCGGCCTTTATTCAGAGTGCGCTGCACACACAAAATACCTATCGGCCCCATAGGTGCCGATAGTAGAACTCCGATTGACAAGCAACCAATAATAATGGATATGATGGTTCCCAATATCTTTGCTTTCGCTTAATTTGGTGCAAAATTACAAAAAAAGAGAGACAACTCCAAAATTTATTTAACTTTTCCTTAACTTTTCCTTAAAGTGATGGTCTCAACATAAGGCACATAAGAGCCTGTTGCTTTTAAATAAAAACGTGAAACAGTTTTTGGAATCGGGTTTTATGATTAATTTTGCACGGATTTAGTAATCGATTGGTTATGCGCTATATTTTACTCTCGGTACTTCTTTTTGCCTTCGCGACATCGGCAAGGACCCTTTATTCCACCATTCACAACCAGTTTGCATCCTTGCAAATCGGCGATACACAGGCCACGAAATGTGAAGGCAATTATCTGGTGAGTGACAATGCTACCGCCCACTCCTTTTTGTTGCTTGATACCACCAGCATCGGCTCAACCACCTACCGATACCAATTGCGCATGGCCAACGAGCATAACTCCCCACGCCGGTCCTATGCTATCACCTCTTCCACAGGTCAACGCTCCAGTATTTCCTCTCCCTCTTGGGGTATGATTTTCGACATGAACCCCGCCGGCAACGACTTCTGGGCTGTGATGATGCGCTGCGACAACACCGACGTGAACGACGACATCACCGACCGCCGATTCATGACCATTACACTCATTCATCACCAACCCAATGGGCGCACTGATACCATTGCCAGCCGCCAACTAGCCAAAGGCATCAATTTGGAGCATGGTTTCAACACACTGCAAGCACAATTAACAGAAGACAAAATACACATTTCTGTAGGCGACGACGAACTGAGCGAAGTGATATGCACCACCAGGCTTGCGCCACGTCATAGCGTGAGGGCTGGTTGCTGCATAGGAAGTGGCGCCAAGGTGAAAATCGAGCGATCGGTACTCTCCTACTCCAATACTCCGATTCTTAACACAAGCACCACATGGACACTGGACAAACTGCAAGAACATTTCGACCAAAGTATAGACCCCAACGAAGGGTTCTGGGTGTATCAAGATCGCGATATGGAAGAAAAGTGGCTTAGACTAGGGGGGCGATACAAGCTCGCGCTGGTGGCTACCGATTCGGGTTACGATATCATCTATGTCGATGGTGCAACCGTCCACGACAACTCGTGGCAAACCGGCATGCTTAAAGCAAGATTGAGCAAAACTATATTCAACAACCACTACGACCTCATGTGGATTGATGCGACAATGGAGCCTATCACACTAGATGCTTACGCCTCATTTGAAAACGGAGTTCTGCTTAATCTTAAGTTTCCCGTATATAAAAGCCAAATTAGACTTTCTAAAATTCTCAATTAAAATTTCACTCCAGCGATAGCATGCACCGCCAAAACCACATCATAGAACGACTGCAACAAACTCCCTACTGGATTATAGATTTCCTGCCACAGCAAGTTCCCGCCGGTGCTGCTGGGCAGTATTTCAAGGTCGAGTCGATGTTTCTCTCTCCCGATTACACCACGCAAAGAGCAAAGCAATTCACCAACATCATGCTCAAGTTGAATTGTTTTTACACGTTGAGTGTGTTGCGAGGAAACGACATGCAATGGGTCACCAACCCCACACCTGGCATGTTGGCCAAATGGATTGAAGAATGCTTGATGGGAAACGCCAACAATGATTCCACATTACACGTGCACATTGATGAGTCGGATACATTATTTTCTATTTACCGCGATTTCACTCACATGACCGTGTATCAGCCCAATGAGTCACTATTGAATCTGCTCCAATCCCTCGTCAGTGCCGAGGGGCTTTTCATGTGGGAGCATCAAATTATAAATTCGTAACTACAAATGAGCACATTCACAGAATATTTCAAAGATTTTCGACTATTTAACACGTCGGATGGTATCAACCAAGAAATTCATTCATGCCCAGAACTGATTGATTGTATCCATCGAGTGGGATTTCTCCCATTGCTCGACAGCGGCATTACAGGGTTCTCGGCCGAGGGCCTAATGGCCGAAGAATGTCGCTTTACCGAATTTGCCGACGGCACATGGCAGTGGCCATTATGGCAATGGAAAGGTCCGGTTGTCACCGATGGCGGTTGCGTCTACGGCAAGTTTTTCAATAGCAAAGCTGGATTCATCAGTCTTGAGTGGTGGCCTGATTTCTTAAACTGGCGCCGAAGTCGCCATCCTGTTCCGGAGCAAGGCACAATAGAAGATGCCATCCTGTGTATTCTGCGTGAGCATGGCAGCATGATTGCCCGAGAGTTGCGGGCAGCTTGCGACTTCACAGGGCCAAAGATGCGTTCGCGCTTCGATGCCTACATCAGTCGCATGCAGATGGGTTGCCATATAGTAACCGAAGACTTCGTATATCCTCGTGATAAGCACGGCCACGAATATGGCTTCGGATGGTCACTGCTCACCACGCCCGAACGTCTACTGGGCCGCGATGCATGCCGCTGTTCCCGCACACCGGCCGAGTCCCATCAGCGCATGATCAATCATCTCACTCATATTCTTCCATTTGCCACTGCAGCACAAATCGAGAAACTAATCAAATGACGCTCTTGAAACACTATTTGAGGTGGGTTCTCAAAAATAAAGGACCCAACTTTTTAATCTGCACAAAACTACGCAGCATTTTCTGTTTTTCAACTGGAATATCACCCTACCTTGACACATGAAAATCCGATTTAAAAAACAATAAGAGATGAGGCTCATTTTCTTGACCACTCATCTCCTATCACGGTGATTCCGTTGGGATTCGAACCCAAGACCCACAGCTTAGAAGGCTGTTGCTCTATCCAGCTGAGCTACGGAACCATGCTCATTGTTGAAATGCGGCGCAAAATTACAAAATAATTACCAATTATTTGCTCCTTAACAAAAAATTATTTGTTCAAATTGACAAAAAAGCCTTAATTGATGGCGACAAGCACGAGAGTATTGAGTAATTTTGCGTAATTTTGCCGACAATTTATATAATGAGGTACGAATTTTTCATAGCACAACGCATGAAACTGGGCGAAGCATCTCGCCGAGGTTCGTTAAGTCTGTCGATAGCTTTGGCTGGCATCACGCTTGCCATTGTGGTAATGATTGTGTCTATCACTGTGATGATGGGATTTCGCGATGAGATTTCCAACAAGATTTACAGTCTCGATCCTCACATAAAGATTTCGAATGCGGTATTGGGCATCGACGACAACTATTCTACCATCAATGGCCAAGAGGCATTCACCTCTATCATGACCGATTCTGTTTTTTCTGAACAAGTCAAAAGTATGTCGCTCATTGCAGATAAACCAGCCATACTCAAAACTGATAACGATTTCAAGGGAATACAATTTCGAGGTGTTGACAACAAATTCGACTGGAGTTATTTAGAGCATCAATTAGTTGCAGGCCGTGTACCTAACGACACTGCCCTAAATGAAATCACTATCTCAAAAGTAATTGCCGATCAGTTATGCCTGAAAGTTGATGATCGTGTGCTCACTTACTTTATTGATGAAAAGGTGAAAGTGCGCAACATGAAGATTACAGGAATCTTTAATACCGATTTCGAGACCTTCGACAAGGCACTGATTATAGGCAACATCGCCATGATTCAACAAATTAACGGCTGGAACACCGACACTGGAAATTTCATCGGTCTGAACTTGAAGAAAGTAAATGATATTCAGCATGATGCCTACACTTTGTACTCACTGCTTGCACGTGGTACCATAGAGCGCGGCACAACCACTTTATTTCATGTTACGCACACGCGCGACAACAATTTATCGTTTTTCGCATGGTTGCAAATGCTGGACATGAATGTTGTTATCATTCTTGTGCTGATGATGATTGTGGCTGGATTCACACTGGTGTCGGCTTTGCTGATGATAGTACTTGAACGCATCCGCATGATAGGACTGCTTAAGGCGCTGGGAGCAACGGGCAGTTCGGTGAGACGGATATTCATTCTTCTTACACAGAAACTGATACTAAAAGCAATTATTTTGGGCAACATAATCGGGTTGACTCTGGCCCTCGCACAGAAATACCTGCACTTGGTCAAACTCAACCCGGAAGCTTATTATATGCCCTACGTCCCCATCAGCATCGACTGGATGTCGCTACTGGCATTGAACGTAGGCATTATTGTTATCTCTTATGTTACGCTGATTGGGCCGTCGTTTATCATTTCGTCCATTAAACCGACAACGACAATGCGGTTTGAATAATGCACTGCACTACAATAGCGAAAACAGCAAATAAATCCAATGAGCCACTAATGCTGCGGCAAGGCCTCCTATAGTGTGAGAAATGATAGCCTTGCTGGTGAGTTCGCGATAGCCCAAAGAGTCGAGCATGGCGGTGTGAGTACTCAGATAACCACTCCAGCACATACCAATGGCGGTAAACACAGCGATGGCATTTCCGTCAATCCATCCATGAGCGGCAAAATTGGGCACTAGACTGAGCGCGGCGCCAACGGCCCCAAGGGCTGTGATTGGGAATGCGATTTGGTGTGGATCGGTGAATCCAAAGAGAATCTTGAACACAATGTCAATTTTATTGGCAAGCCAGGGTAGCAGTTCCACACCTTCATAAGCTTTTCCAGTATATGTCCCATCGGCACTCGGACCAAAAGTAAGAATCATCACAAGCGTCGAAATGATCAACACACCGGGAATGATGGCGATTCCCACGTCTACACCCGAGCGTCCGCCATCGAGCATTGAGTTCAGTATGCGCAAGAAAAGCGATTTATTTTCATCGCGATTGTTTTCGGCAGCGGCTTGTGAAGCAGCAACGTCTGTTGGCTCACAAGCATTTTCGGTGGCGTATTGTGGATAGGCTTTCAACACGAACCACTGCATCAACCTGGTTGTAACAATACATCCTACGACAGCGCCAATCAAACCGATAAGTGGTTCCACAAAATAGCCTTGGCCAATCATGAAGATGATTACTATCAGTCCCATTCCGAATGCCGTTCCAAAGTTTGTAAGCGAAATGAACTGGAATTTCTTGAAGTGGGAAGCAAAACGCTTGTCGCGCGACAGAGTGATTATAGCGGGATTGTCGCTCAAAAAGGTCATCACACCACCCAGTGAAGCCATTCCGGGCAAGTGGAAAAGAGGACGCATGAGCGGACGCAATATTTTTTCCAACAAGTCTACCACACCAAATTCAACAAACAGTTTTCCAATGGCACCAGTGATTACACAGATACCCATTAGATAGAAAACTGTGTTTAGCAACAAGTCATGTGCAGTGTTCATGATAGTGTTAAGCATTGGGGCTGCACCCATGCGCATACCGATACCGGTAAATAAAGCTGCAACTATAATGAGGCAAATGATGCCCGAGCGATATTTCTTAGACATAGCGATGATAAAATTTTCTGATCGTTAAATTATCTCTTGAAAATTGAGACCTTCCACGTTACACCCACATCCACCAACGATTGGCGATTGAGCGACAATCCGTCTGGATTAGTATTTGTACCCCATGTATAACAATAGTTGGCATGCAAACGCACATTGTATTTTTTTAATGGGTAATATTCAATACCGGCACCAATTCGGGTTAATTCGGTTCCACTCATCACCATCCAGTCGCACTCATTATCGGTGCGATTGACATCGTAGGTGGCATGGGCAAAAATGTTGAGTTTGTCAATGGGGCGGTACGCTATCTCACCCATAACAGAACAATCCTTAAAAAGGAATGTCTGATGCGACGAAGCACGGTTCATAAAATCCAGTTCAATCCTCACTTTGCCCAAGTCAAAAGCGTTTCCAAGAGCAATATAATTTATAAAACGTCCTTGACGCCATTCCATCATGTTGACCGACCAAAGCGGCTTCCACACTCCATGCTTACCCGTCCACATCAAGTTATAGGCATAAATGTCATTATTCGGGGTGAATGTGTAGAAGGGACTCTGACAGAACTGGAAACCCAGTCGGTCATTATCCGAGAATTTATATGCCACGCGGGCACCCCACTGATAACATGGAATCTGATTCCAAAATTCAGAGCAGAAATATAGGTCAATCGGGGCTCGATCATATTCCCAGCCACCAATATCAACAACTTGTTTTCCTCCCGACAACGACCAGTGCTCGTCGGGACGATACTCTAGCTGTAACCAGTCGGTAGCATCGAAAAATTCAGAATTGAAGGTGGTTTTATTCAACCGATGACGGAATGTATAGGAGAAATGCTCGTTGATGTCACCGTCAACACGCAGATTGAGGAATTTTCCCTTAAATCCACAATCTGATTTTACGGCTTCTCCGTCCACATAATCACGCTGATAGTCACCTCGAGCTTCCAGCGCCACACTCACGACATGCCCCTCTTGGGCAATCATAGTCGCCGCACCAATCCATACGGCTGACAACAAAGTAAATAATCTCATTAATCTCTGAGGTTTAATTCTCTAGAAGGATATAATTCAGTTAAAGCGGCTGCAAAGTTACTGAAAATTGCTGAATTTAAAAGGAAATGGGCAAAAGAATCATTTGTTTTTTGTAATTTTGAAGCGAATTTAAATAATCATGGAAAGAGATTATATCTTTACACTCGAAATTGCCGTTCGTGACTACGAACTTGACAGCGAGGGCATAGTCAACAATGCCATATATCTCCACTATTTGGAACACACAAGACACATGTTCTGTGCTCAAGCCGGTTACTCTTTTTCACAAATGGAGGCCGATGGGTTCATGCCTGTGGTGAATCGTATAGAAGTAGACTACAAGACTCCCTTGCGCAGTGGCGACATCATGCTAAGCAAATTGTGGGTCGAGACCCGTGGGGTGAGATTTATATTTCACCAAGACATCTTCAACAAGAAAACTGGAGCTTTGGCAATCAATGCCATAGTTAGTATAGTGAGCATAGAAAATGGCCGGCTGGGACGTGGCGAGCAACTTGTGAAGGCTTTTGCAAAATATTTATAACGTGGAAGAGTTACTTTACAAAATCGCTTTTGCTTCTGTGCGCGGCATGACACTGGATTTAGCGCAAAAGTTGCTTGAAGTTATTCCCAGTGAGAAAGATTTTTTTTCACTGTCGGAAAAAGAACTCATCCACATTACTGGAAGCCATGCCAAGATGTGCGGCAACGCATATCGCCGGTCACTTCTCGAAAGGGCCGAGCGAGAAATGGATTTTATTCGCGACAAGCACATAGGACTACATTATTTTACCGACGATTCTTATCCAAAACGCATGCTCGAAGCTATAGATGCCCCACTATTGCTTTATAGCTCAGGGTCTTGTAACTTGAACGAGGGTCACATGGTGAGCATCGTAGGCACCCGTCACGCCACACAATACGGCATCAGGGTGTGTGAAGATATCGTTAAGGGATTGAATGAGAAACTGCAGCAAGTTGTCGTGATTAGCGGACTAGCCTATGGCATTGATATTGCAGCTCATCGGGCGGCGCTCAAGTATAACGTGCCCACCGTGGCTGTTCTGGCGCAAGGGCTCAACAAAATATACCCGTCCACACATCGCAACGATGCAGTAAACATCGTGAGAAAGGGAGGAGCCATCGTCACCGATTACCAAAGCCAAGACCGCATTTATAAAGGTAATTTTCTTGCCCGCAACCGCATTATTGCCGCCATGTCCGACTGCACAATTGTTGTGGAAAGCGCCGACAAAGGTGGAGCCCTAGTCACCGCTTCGCTCGCACAGAGTTACAACCGCGATGTGTTTGCCATTCCCGGACGTGTGGGTGATGAATTCTCGCAAGGCTGCAACCGGCTCATCGGCTCTCATCGTGCCCAAGCCATCACTGGTGCCGATGATATTATAGATGCCATGAGATGGGAAACTGTCAATCAGGCAACTCCCGTGCAGGGTACATTGTTTCCCGACTTCTCTAAAGAAGAACAAGCCGTCATCGACACCTTGCGCAATGCAGGTGAAATGCACATCAACTCACTCACCAACATACTTCAACAGCCTGTTTACAAGCTCATGAGCATACTGGTAGAACTTGACTGTAAGGGATATGTCATCACCTTGCCAGGCAGCAGATACACATTGCGTTAACGCTGCTCAGCTATTGAAATGCGCACTTTTCTGCCTTTCAACTTGGCTTGCTTTAATTTTGGTAGCAACACATTGATTTTTTCTCGTGGTACAGCGACTATGGCATAATGGTCGCTGAGTTCAATTTTTCCCACTTGCGATGAGTCCAATCCACTATTTGCAATCATGAATCCCGCGATGTCGCCCCTGGAAATTTTATCTTTGCGACCGGCATCGAAATATAGCGAAGCTACTGCTGATTCAAGATCTCTACGCTCTGGCTCATAAGGCAATTCCATAGCATCGTCGATGGCCACATAATCCGGGCATTCTTCATCGGGACCAAGCAACACATAGGCATCACCGGTAGAGCCGATACGCGCTGTTCGCCCGTTGCGATGGATAAACGATTCGGCCGATACTGGCAAATGATAATGAATTATATGGTTCACCTCACTGATGTCAAGTCCTCGCGAAGCCAAATCGGTCGATACCATCACCATTATGGATCCATTACGAAACAAAGCCACCGCTTTTTCACGCTCTATTTGTTCCATTCCACCATGATACATTCCGCTGGAAATACGATTCTTGCACAGAAAGCTATGAACACGCTCTACTGCATCGCGATAATTAACAAACACGATAGACTTACCATCTGGTAACGAGAGTAACAAGTGGCGCAATGTGTCCAATTTATCACGTTCTGTTGAAGCAACCGACCACACCTTAATCTGCGGCGAAATCGAGTCTTCACTATTCAAGAAATTCAACGTCAGGTGATTGTCAAGTTTGACATATACCGGTATCTCGTCAAGCATAGTGGCCGAAGTAAGCACTCTTCGCGACAGGTTAGGCATACAGCGCATTAATCGACTCATTTCGTCTTCAAAACCCAATTCCAGTGCTTTGTCAAATTCATCAAGCACGAGCCAACGCACATTCCGGATGTCAATGTGACCACGGTTCACATGGTCCAACAGTCGGCCAGGTGTGGCTACAACAATTGCAGGCGTAACCAACAAAGACAATCTCTCTTCCTCCACCTTGTGTCCACCGTAGCAGCAAGTTACTTTCAGCCCTTTTACTATGGGTTGCAGCACATTGTATATCTGCAACACCAGTTCGCGAGACGGGGCAATGACAACAGCCTGCAGTCGTTCTGGCTGAAGCCGTAACGCCTTGAGCAATGGCACAGCAAATGCAATGGTTTTACCCGATCCTGTTGCAGAATAAATTACCATATCTTTTCCAGCACTCGAAGCCTCGAGCACACTGCGTTGCATTGGGTTCAACTCATTGATTCCATGCTTGGCCGCCAAAGCTTGCAAAATCTCGGTCTCTTTCATTCCTGCATTTATTATTAGCCGCAAAATTACGGAATTCTTATCAAACCTGCACAAGCTCACCAACAAAGCCACCGCTTTTTCCATAATAATAGATTGAATTAACAATATTTTCCTGTTCGTGATGTTGTGAGTGGAATAAAAATTGTATATTTGCAGAGTTTTAGATTAACCTTTCTATATCATTATGTCAAAGAGCAAAGAAAAACAGCGCTTTACAGCCGAGCAACTGCGTTACTTGACACTGTTGTCACGCAATTTTCCTAATGTTGCAACAGCCAGTACCGAAATCATCAATCTGGAAGCCATACTCAACTTACCCAAAGGCACAGAGCATTTTCTGGCCGACCTGCACGGAGAGTACGACGCATTCCAGCATGTGTTGCGAAATGCTTCGGGAACCATTAAGCGAAAAGTGACCGAGATTTTCAATGAAACATTAAGTATCCGTGAAATCAAGGAACTCTGCACGCTCATCTATTACCCCAAGGAGAAACTGGAACTCATGAAAGACGTATTCACCGATCCTGAGGAATTGAGCGATCGCTACTTTATCACCATCAACAGGTTGGTGAGAGTGTGCCGCAATGTGTCATCAAAATACACACGCTCTAAAGTACATAAAGCCCTTCCCGATGATTTCTCCTACATCATACAGGAACTTTTACATGAACGCTCAACCGATCTTAACAAGCAGGCCTATGTCGATGGCATCGTGCACTCCATCATCGACACCGACCGTGCCGACGCATTCATCATAGCCATCTGCAACCTCATTCAGCAACTCACCATCGACCGCCTGCACATCTTGGGCGACGTGTATGACCGTGGTCCGAGCCCCGACAAAATCATGGACATCTTGTGCAACTATCACGACCTTGACATCCAGTGGGGCAATCACGACATTCTGTGGATGGGGGCAGCCTCTGGTAACGACGCATGTATTGCAAACGTAGTTCGGTTTGCTTTACGATACGACAACCAACAGGTCATTGAAAACAACTATGGCATCAATCTGCTACCGCTAGCCACATTTGCCATGGCCACCTATGGCGATGAAGACTGCAGCGCGTTTAAGCCCAAAGTGATTTCAGAAAAAAATAAAGGGAACAAACGCGACTTGTTGCTGCTCACACAGATGCACAAGGCCATCACTATCATCCAGCTGAAGCTGGAGGCTGCTGCTATCAAGCGCCGTCCCGACTTCGACATGGACGACCGAATGATGCTGCACCTCATTGACTATGACAAAAAAACTATCACCATCTACGGCAAGGAATATGAGTTGAAAGACACATATCTGCCCACCGTAAACAAGAAAGACCCCTACAAGCTTTCTCCCGAAGAAGAGGCTGTTGTCGCTCACCTGCATGAGGCATTTGTCAACTCGGAAAAACTGCGCAAACACATGTTGTGTATGTTCCGCAATGGCTGTATATATAGCGTGGTGAACGGAAACTTGCTTTATCATGCCTCCATCCCATTGAACGCCGATGGCACGCTTAAAGACGTGAAAATCCAAGGCAAAAGCTATCATGGTAAGGCGTTGTTAAAACGAGCAGGAGAATTGATTCGTGAAGCATACTTTGGTGCCGACACACCCGAAGAACAAGCCTTTGCACACGACTATATATGGTATCTATGGTGCGGAAAGGATTCTCCAGCATTTGACAAAGACAAGATGACAACCTTCGAGCGTTACTTTATTGCCGATAAAGAGTCGTGGAAAGAGCAAAAGGGATATTACTATGCCATGCGCGATGACCCACAGGTGTGCGACATGATACTAGACGAGTTTGGTGTTACCGGAAAATTCCGCCACATCATCAACGGCCATGTACCGGTTAAAACCATCAAGGGAGAAAAACCCGTGAAAGCTGGTGGAAAACTCATGGTCATCGATGGTGGCTTCAGCAAAGCCTACCAGCCTGAGACAGGCATAGCAGGATACACTCTGGTATATCATTCTCGCGGTTTCCAACTCGTTCAGCACGAACCCTTCACATCTATCACCAATGCTATTGAGGAAGGACAAGACATCAAATCCACTTACCAAATCGTGGAAATGGCCGACCATCGCATGCTGGTGAAAGACACCGACAAGGGTGAGGAACTACGTCAACAGATTGCTGACCTCAAGCTCCTGTTGAGAGCATATCGCGAAGGTGAGATAAAAGAGAAAGCCTGGCGGCCTATCACAAACAAACGATAAACGCCCCACATTTGTCGGCACAAAGTTATAATTGGTCGTTTTTTTACCGTAAAATTTGAACGGAATGAAAATTATCACTAATTTTGCAGCCAAACGAACTACTAACTTAAAACATTGATAAAAATGAAAAAATTATTGTGTGTTGCATTGAGCGCCGTTTTACTTTTCGGCGTAACTGGATGTGGATTGAACAACACCTCTAAGGGTGCCATCTTCGGCACTGGTGGCGGAGCTGCCGCAGGTGCTGGTATTGGAGCCATCTTCGGCAAGGGCAAAGGTGCCGCTATCGGTGCAGCTGTGGGTGCTGTAGTAGGTGGAGTTGCCGGCACACTCATCGGCAAGAAGATGGATAAGCAAGCTAAAGAACTTGCTCAAATTAGCGGAGCACAAGTTGATACAGTCACCGACACCAATGGTCTTACCGCTATTAAGGTGACTTTCGACAGTGGTATTCTCTTCGACTTCAACAAGAGCAACTTGAGCACTAGTGCCAAGAACTCGCTCACTAAGTTTGCGGCATCGTTGCAGAACAATCCTCAAACCAACGTGCAAATCTACGGTCACACCGACAATGTGGGTACGCGCGCAGCCAATGAGAAGGTTTCTACCGCTCGTGCCGACGAAGTAAAGAAATATCTGATTAATTCAGGCGTTGCAAGCAATCGCATGACAAGTGAAGGCCTTGCCTATGATTATCCCGTTGCCAGCAATGATACCGAAGCCGGCCGCGCACAGAATCGCCGCGTGGAAGTGTATATCTCTGCTAACGAAGACATGATTAAGGCTGCAGAGAACGGAACTCTTAAGTAATAATCACAATCACAGAACAGTTTTAGAGCGGCGAGACTTGGTCTCGTCGCTTTTTTTGTGCTTATGCTTGGTGGTGAGCAATTTTTTCCTGACTTCGTCATCGCATACCCCAAAATTCGTCAGTGAATAGTTTTGCTATTCGCTGATGTCGTTTCATGGGCATTGTCTTTGTGACAGTTTTGCCACTCTCAGGCAGTCGGAACACGATGGTGGTGACAGTCTTTGCCATGTTCAGCACCTTGTCAACGC
>JAGAYZ010000022.1 GCA_017940245.1 Muribaculaceae bacterium
GCTACTCGCCCCCTTGCCGCTTGGCGCTCCCCTCGGTGTTTTTCATAATATTTATTTTGCTTACATATTGTAAGTATCCTAAATTTTGACCATTAGAACAAAACGAAGTACTTTTTATCCTAAATTTTGACCATTAGACCCCAAAACAACATGATAAATAAAACGTCAAGCATTACTAATTAAGCGGCTTGCGACAAACAAAAAGACCGATGGTTGTGCAACCATCGGCCTTGACGTGCCCGGAGTGGGACTCGAACCCACACGGCCGCAATGGCCAAGGGATTTTAAGTCCCTCGTGTCTACCATTCCACCATCTGGGCAACGTTTTGCGGCTGCAAAAGTAGTAAATTATTTTGAACAACACCAAATAAACTTTGAAATATCAGCATTTTTTTCCACTCGTATCGAAATATTGTGGTGACGGAATGAAATTGATGGTAGATTGTGACTCATTTCGTGGACTGATGTTGCGCCGCTCTGTTTTGTGCAATTTGGCGCTACCGTAACATAAAAAAATGAAAAACTTCGTTTCTATTTTTGTATTGCGCTCGACTTGCACTAATTTTGCAAAAAAGTTGATGAATCTATGAAAAGATGGATGTATATGCTGACGGCAGTGCTTGCTATTGTGGCACTGGGCGGGTGTGACAAAGTGAACAATAAGGAAGTGCCATTGTATATGGTGAATCTAGACTTGGGCACTTATGCCATGTGGAATACCTATGGCGTTGCCGGTGTGGGCGACTATCGCATCTTTGATCGCGCCAAAAACATTCCAGCAAATTTCCCCTACAACATGAACTCCTTTACCGGCTATGGTGGAGTGCTGCTCATCATGGCACTGGATTCTTCTACAGGTAGTTATACCCCGCAAGCCTACGACGCGGCTTGCCCGGTAGAGAATCGACCCGAAGTGACCGTGGGCGTAGATGCATCCAACTTTGAGGCCGTATGCCCCATGTGCAAGTCGCGCTACAATGTGCTCACGGGCATGGGAGGCCCCATTTCGGGCATCGCTTACACCAATAAATATGGACTCCGGCCCTATAAGGCGCGTCCTACGGATAATGGAGGATACATCATTTCATCACGATAAATCTAATGTCATGGAACCTTTATTTTCAATCATTACAGTGACCTGGAATGCCGCCGCAGTGGTGGCTCCGACTTTGCAGAGTGTGCACGAACAGACGTGTGCCGATTATGAGTATCTTGTGATAGACGGAGCATCGACCGATGCCACGTTGCAGCTGGTGCGAGAAGCCGACATCGTAGGCACGCGCATCTTCAGCGAACCCGACAATGGCCTCTATGACGCCATGAATAAGGGAATAGACCGCGCTCTGGGACGATATTTGATTTTCCTTAATGCCGGCGATGCGTTTGCATCGCCCACCACGCTGGCCGAACTGGCTGTGCTGGCGCAGGATAACCCGGGCGTGATTTACGGGCAGACTCAACTAGTCGATGCCGAGCGTCGTGTGGTGGGTCGGCGACACCTGACCGCACCTAAACGCTTGACGGTCTCCAGTTTCAAGCAGGGCATGCTGGTGTGCCATCAGGCTTTCGTGGCAAGGCGTGACCTGGCTCCGCACTACGATCTCAAGTATCGATTCAGTGCCGACTTTGACTGGTGCATCCGCGTGCTGCAGCAGTCGCCGGTCAATGTCTATGCCGGCGACCATCCCATCATCAGTTTCCTCACCGATGGCCTCACTAGCAAGTATCATCGCACGTCGTTGATGGAGCGATACCGCATCATGTGCCACTACTACGGCACGTGCTCCACCATCGCCCACCACCTCATGTTCATTCCGCGCTACCTAAAGCGCCGTTTTGCCAACAGCAAATAACAGGAATGACGGAAATAATAGATTGCTGTTCCATTTTGAACAAAAAAATTGGATTACCTCCCCAAAATTATTAATTTTGCAGTCCAAAACGGAAACTTCATGGAAAAAATTACACCAAATGACCAGCTCCAGACTCATGGATTTTGCATCGTGAATGTGGGCGGAGATGATCCCATTACCTATAACCCGGTTTCGGCACAATATTCACTCATAGCCTTGTGCAAAAGAGGTTCGATTGACTATGAAGTGAACATGGAGCGTGTGCATGTAGAGGCCGGCATGCGTGTCTGTTACCAGAATGTGGTGCAATACAGGCGAGTGCGGCAGAGTGCCGACTTGGAAGTGAGGGCACTGGTGTTGCGGAGCGATTTTTCGTTTGATGCTACAGGAGGCATCGAGACCAATATGGTCAGAGCTATGGTTGAGAATCCCGTTGCTCCCATTGTCGACGAGCATGCCCTGGCCATGCTCGATAGCATGATGGATGCCCTGGAACACTACTGCTTGCTGCCCACGCAATATGCCGACCGGCAAATGAGCTTGAGGCTGGTATACAACATTATTCTGCTGCTGGCCGAGATGCAACTGCACGCGCAAAACGGCCAATCGTCGCGCGCGCTTTACACCATGGCCGATACATATTTCCGGACGTTTATCAATCTTGTGGGCTCGTATGTGCGCACCGAACATGAAGTGCTTTTTTATGCCGAACAACTTCACATCACCCCCAAGTATTTAAGTGAGATATGCAAGCAAAAGACTGGACGCAAAGCCAAGGAAATCATTTCGGCCGTCTTGCTGCGCGGCATCAAGAACGACTTGCTGGTGAGCGGCAAGTCGATGAAGATGCTGGCCAGTGAGTATGGTTTTGCCGATCAGTCAAGTCTTGGCAAATTTTTCCGCAAGATGACCGGACTGTCGCCGCTCCACTATAAAAAATTTGAATCAGGAATCAAGGAAAAGGATAGTATCAACAATGAGAGTGAACGATAACAAGTTGCTTCTGCTGTCGCTGCTGGGCATGCTCACCGCCATGGCTCCGGTAGTGAATAATATGTTCTCGCCGTGTATGCCGGTACTGGCTCGGGCCATGTCGTGCGACACCGCCACTGTGCAGTTATGCCTTACCGCCAGCATGCTGGGCCTGGCGCTGGGCCAAATAGTTATTGGCCCGCTGAGCGACCGCTATGGTCGCCGTGGTCCTTTGTTGTGGTCGATGGCACTGTTTGTGGTGACCTCGGTGGCACTTTTGCTGGTCAATGGCGTCGAACCCATCATCGGCTTGCGGCTACTGCAAGGATTAGGCGCGGGTGGGGGCGTGGTCATTTCGCGTTCTATCGCCACCGACATGAGCAGTGGCTCACAGTTGATGAAAATGTTGGCGGCCATCAATGTAATCAATGGGATCATGCCCATTGTCACCCCCATGTTGGGCGGTTTCCTCACGCAGCAAGCCGGTTATGCCGGTCCGCTGGCAGGCATGCTCGTGGTGGGAGTGGTGTTGACCCTGGGATGCTGGTTCTTGAATGAAACACTGACTGCCGACAGGCGCACTCACATGAGTGTGAAGGACACGATTTCGCTCTTCGGTCGGGTGGCCTCCAATCGTGAATATCTCTTTACTATATTCCATCAGGGGGGAGCTTTGGCTGTGCTTTTTGGCAACATTGCGGCCACACCATTCATTGTGCAGAAATATGGACTTGGTCCCGAGAGCATAGGTCTGGCTCTGGGTGTCAATGGCATCTTCACCGCTATCGGTGCAGGGTGCGCTCCCATGCTGGGCGACTCGTTGCGTGGCATAAAAATCACGGCTGTGGGCTTGCTGGTGCTGGCCGTGGCGCAGTTTGCTGTGCTGTGGCTTGACCTGGGATTGTGGCCCTATGAAGTGCTGGTGTGCATGATGCTGGTGTTTGTGGGCGTGACGCTCACCAGCTCGTCGTCGCATGCCATGGACTGCGCGCGCGAGCAGGCCGGGACTGCATCGGCACTGCTGGGTGCTGTGGGATTTGTAGTGGGTGCGGTAGTGGCTCCGCTCATGGGACTGGGCAACTTGCTGCATAGTGCCGCCGTGTGTTATCTTTGTGCCGCTGTGATGGCAGCTTTATGCGCTCTGTCTGTTGCGCAGGCGCATAAAAGGACAGAAAAATAGAAATTTTGAATATTTTTAATCACAAGAAATCGTAATCTGGCAAAAAAATATTACTTTTGTCTGTCTATAGGTTTATAAGGTTATGAAGTCAGATAGTTTAGTCATTATTCCCACTTACAACGAGCGAGAGAACATCGCCCGTATGATAGAGACCGTTCTCGCCATTGAAGAGCACGCTTTCGACCTGCTTATCATCGATGATAACTCTCCCGACGGCACCGGTGCCATTGTGGATGATCTCATCGAGCGTTATCCCGAGCGGCTGCACATTGTCAAGCGCAGCGGCAAGTTGGGACTGGGAACGGCCTACATAGCCGGTTTTAAATGGGCTCTGGACCATGGTTATGACTATGTCATCGAAATGGACGCAGATTTCTCGCATCCTCCCATGAAATTGATTGAACTGCAGCGTGCTTGCGCCAGCGAGGGCGCTGATGTAGCCATCGGGTCGCGCTATATCAGTGGCGTGAATGTGGTGAACTGGCCCATGGGGCGCGTGCTCATGTCGTATTATGCGTCGGCCTACGTGAGATTCATTACTGGCATGAACGTGCGCGACACCACGGCTGGCTTCGTGTGTTACCGCCGCGAGGTGCTCGAGGCCATCGACCTGGATGCCATCGAGTTCAAAGGCTATGCATTCCAGATTGAGATGAAATTCACAGCCCATCGCATGGGATTCAAAATCAAGGAGGTGCCCATCGTGTTTGTCAACCGTGTGCTGGGCACGAGCAAGATGAGCAGCGGCATCTTTGGCGAGGCGGTCCTGGGCGTGGTGAAATTGCGACTCTCGACCTTGACCAATCCCAAAAAATATCGCCGCCACAACAACTGATTACCCCCCCCAACCCAATGAGAAAAACTATATTTGCATTTGTTTTGATGTCATTTCTGGCCTATGGCCAGCCTCCAGTAGTTCATACCCATGCCGGTGAGCAAGCACGGTCGGCCGATGGTGGCATAACCATCACCAACATCGGCAAGAAACAGCAGTTTGACTGGCGTGACAAGTCTACTCTGGACCAAGATATATTTTCGCCAAAGAGTGTGAATTTCCATCCCGATGGCAGCAAGTATTACGTCAATTCGCTTGAGGGATGTGCCACGGTCGTGTATGCAACGAGCGACAATCACAAAATCAAGGCTATTCCTCATCGCTTCGAGTCGGGTCGCGGCCCTCTGTGGTCGGCACCAAGCGGATATTACCGTTTTACACATTATCCCGACGGGGAGTCGCGACGTTTCAGCGGCAAGCCGGTCGAGGGCACGTTCTCACATGGTGGTCGCTATCTGTGGGTGCCTTATTACCGCCGCACGTTTGATATCAATGCGCAGGACCCCAGTGCTGTGGCCATTATCGACACTCGTGCCGACAGCATCGTGCGCATGATGGAAACCGGGCCACTGCCCAAGATGATTGCCTGCTCGCACGACGGTCGTCTGATAGCCGTCACCCACTGGGGCAACAACACCGTGGGCATGATAGATGTCGGCAGCGATGATCCGGCGCAGTGGCATCATTTGCCCTATGTGGTAGTAGACCATGAATTGGCGCTCAATTTCAGCCTTACCCACGAAGTGAATCGTGATTCCAATAGCGGCCTGCTGTTGCGCGGCACAGTGTTTACGCCCGACGACCGTTACCTGCTGGTGGGGTGCATGGGTGGTGGCGGCATCGCTGTGATAGACCTGAAGTCGATGAAATATCTGGGCAAGATAGGAGGCATCTCCAATGCCCGCCACTTGATTATCAACCATGGTTTTCTTTATGCCAGTGTGAACGCGGCCGGACTGGTGCAACGCGCCCCCTTTGACAAGGTGATGAAAGCTATAGAGCAGCGCCAGGGTGCCACGATGACTGTGCCCGGAGGCTGGCAAGTGTGTAAAGTGGGTGGCGGAGCACGCACCATCGAGGCCTCGCCCAGTGGTCGCTATGTGTTTGCGGCTTGCAATTCGGCTAGTGCGCTCTATGTGGTGGATACGCGTGTGATGAAAGTTGTGGCCCAGATTCCTGTGGATTCTTATCCTGTGGGGCTCGACATCTCGCGTGATGGCCACTTTGTGGTGGTCACCTCGCAGGCACGCAACTACAAAGGCGGCAATGCCGTGAACCTTTATCGGGTAGAGTATGCCGACGAGCAGGCCGAGAAAGAAGCCGTAAAACCGCTGGCCCAACCTGCCGACAGTGTAGCTGCTGCAGATGATGCACTTGTCGCGAGTGAAGAGAGTCGGAGTGGACTAAAAGACTGGTGCGCTGCGCAGTGGCCGGTGATTGCAACGGTGGTGGTTTTGCTACTGCTGGTGGTCCTGTTTATAGTTAAAATGCGACGTCATTAGTCTACCGATTAGGTCAAAGCCGAAGTTTTTTGGTCTTTAATTCTTTTCTTGGAAAAAAAATCAGTTAACACTGAAGAAAACTGAGAAAACTTTTTGCGTTTCTAGAGTTTTCTATTAATTTTGCACCCGTTTTGACGAACTAACAAAATGGATGTAAAAGAACATATTATTCTAGAAGCTGGAAAATTGTTGCAAAACATTGGCCCCACGTCCATGACCATGGATATGGTGGCTCGCACGTGCGGCATCTCCAAACGCACACTCTATGAAAAGTTTCCCGACAAGCGCACGTTAATCAAAGAGTGCCTGGAATATGACCACCAGCGCCAAAATGAGCAGGTAAAAGCCATATTCGACAAGTCGGCCAACTGTTTCGAAGCCCTGTTTCGTGTTTTCACCAATGTGCGCGAGTATATGCACTCGACGTCTATGGCCTTTGTGGGCGACATGAAACGCCTTTATCCCGAACTTTTTGCAAAGCAGCGAGAGCAAGAGCATCACTTTGTGATGGCCCTGAGCAAGGTGTTGCGCCAGGCCCAGTCGGAGGGGCATGTGCTTCCAGGCATAAATACCGACATTGCCGCTTTTTTGTTTCTCACTACCATACGCACACTGCATGAGAGTGACCGTTTCAGTGAGTACACTTTTAGCCAAATCGAAGCTTTCGATGGGGCTTTCTTGAATTTCCTGCGAGGAATTGCCACCCACGATGGTAGAACCATCATTGATGCCCATGTAGAAGCACTTCTTTAATCAGTATAATAACGAAATAATATAATAATGAGAAAAAGTACGACAATCTGGATGCTGACCCTGTTGCTGAGCTTTGCTGCAGCTCAGGCGCAGCAAATGGCGGACGGCCCCATCAGGCTGACGCTGGACGAGTGCATCCGCATCGCACTCAATGAGAATCCCACAATCAAGGTGGACTCGATGGAAATCGAGCGTGTCCACTATGCGCTCAAAGAGGTAAAAGGACAGTTGCTGCCACAAATCAACGCCACCGGGCAATATACTCGCAACCTGGCCTTGCAGACCATGTATATGGATCCAGGGAATGGCGAAGTGGTGGGTATCAAGATGGGACGTGACAATACCTATTCGGCCGGTTTCTCGGCCACGTTGCCCATTGTAGTGCCTCAATTGTGGCGAAACATCAAGCTCAATGAGAACCAGATTCTGCAAAACATAGAAAAAGCTCGTGCCAACAAGCTCTCGCTGGTGAACCAAGTCAAGAATGCCTATTATGCGTTGCTGCTGGCTGCCGACACCAAGAGAGTTATCGAGCAGAACCACAGCACTGCGCAGGAGCATGCTTCGATTTATCAAAAGCAATTTGAACTGGGAACGGCCAGCGAGTACGATGTGCTGCGTGCCAATGTGGCTGTCACCAATTTGGAGCCATCCATTCTGGAAGCCGCTAACTCGGTGGAATTGCTCAAACTGCAGCTCAAGGTGCTCATGGGCATGGATGCACGACTCGAAATTGAGCCCCGTCAGAAACTGGACGATTTCAAGGCGCTGATGTATGACAACACGTTGCGCACCGACACTTCGCTGGTGAACAACACCACACTCAAAACGCTGGATTTACAGACCGACTATCTTAATAAGGTGGTGAAAGTGCAAAAAGCTGCATGGTTCCCCACGCTGAGCGCCACAGGCAACCTGATGTGGCATTCCATGGGCAATGGAAGCCCGTTTGAGAACTTCAGGTGGACCAAGTCGTCGGCCGTGGGACTGACCCTGGCCTGGCCGGTGTTCACAGGATTTCAGCGAACCAATAAAATCAAGCAGGCGCAGATTCAGGCCAGAGAAATGACCTGGCAGCGTGAAAACGCACAGCGCTCGCTGCACATGCAAGTGCAAAGCCAGGTGGATAACATCCGCAAGAGCATCAAGCAGATTGAAAGTAATGCCGGAGGAGTGACCCAGGCCGAAAAAGCCAGCGACATCATGCAGAAGAGTTTCAAAGTGGGTGCTGCGTCGTTTATCCAGTTGCGCGACACCGACGATGCGCTGATGAACGCCCGACTGAGTTACTATCAGGCTATCTACGACTATCTGGTGGCCGAGAGCAACCTGGAACTGGTGCTGGGCAATACACCCTACGCCAACTAATTACATTCACTTTATTGACATTAAATACATCAACAAAATATGAAAACAAGAGGATTACTTACAATGGCACTGGCCGTGGCACTGCTCAGCGCGTGCACCGGCAAGAAGGATGCCAAGGACGCGAAGCAAGAAGAACTGCCGCAGGTGAAAGTGCAGACGGTCTATGACGAAGACGTGACTCAGACCAGCGAATATACCGCAACGGTCGAGGCTTTCAAGACCAACAACATCTCGTCGAACAATGGTGCGCGCATCAAGCGGCTGCTGGTGGATGTGGGCAGCCATGTGCGCGCCGGACAGAGCGTGGTGATTCTGGACGATGTGAACGTGTCGCAGCAGCGCATGGGCATCGACCAGCAGCGCATCGCCCTGGCCAATCTCAAGCGTGATCTGGACCGTGCTAAGGAACTGGTGAAAATAGGCGGTGGCACTCAGCAGACCGTCGACCAGCTGCAGGCGCAATACGATGCCCAGGTGCGTGCCATCGACTCCAGTAACCGCACCCTGCGCACGATGCAGGAAAACACAGTGCTCACGGCTCCTGTGAGCGGCGTGGTCACTCAGAAAAACTACGATGCCGGCGACCTTCCCGCAGGTCCTATCCTGGTCATCGAGCAGCAACAACCGCTCAAGGTGGTGGTGAGTGTCAATGAGAGCGACTATCCCAAGGTGAAAGTGGGCATGCCAGTAGATGTGCGTCTCGACACCTATGGCGAGGAAGTGTTCCCCGGTCGTGTGCACATCATCCATCCCACCATCGATCCCGGAAGCCGCACCTTCCAGGTTGAAATCACCATCAGCAACAGCAGCAACCGTGTGCACACCGGCATGTTTGCTCGCGTGACGTTCAACTTCGGCACCAGCCACAATATTGTGGTCCCCGACCGTGCAATTCAGAAGCAGACCGGCTCGGGCGTGCGTTATGTTTACGTCTATAACAATGGCACAGTGGAATTCCGCGAGGTGCAACTGGGTCAGCGTCTGGAGAATCGTTATGAAGTGTTGAGTGGCCTCACAAGCGGTACCCAGGTAGTGACTGAAGGTCAGTCGCGACTCACCAATGGTGCCAAAGTGCAGGTGCAGAAATAAAGACGAGACCCAATCATCATCAATTGTAATTCATCATTTATAATTCATAATTTAGTATGAGTTTATATTCTAGTTCGGTGAAACGACCGGTAACGACCATCCTCATCTTTGTGGCCGTGACCATCATCGGTCTGTTTTCACTGCAGAAATTGCCCATCGACCTCTATCCCGATATTGACACCAACACCATCATGGTGATGACTACCTATCAGGGAGCGAGTGCCCAAGATATTGAGCAAAACGTCACGCGACCGCTGGAAAACACACTCAACAGTGTGGAGCACCTCAAGCACATCACCAGCAATTCGCGCGAAAATGTGTCAATCATTACCCTCGAGTTTGAATATGGCTATGACATCGACGCGTTGACCAACGATGTGCGCGACAAGCTGGACATGATTTCCAGTTATCTGCCAGATGATTCCAACACGCCCATCATCTTCAAGTTCTCGAGCGACATGATTCCCATCGCGTTGCTTTCGGCCCAAGCAGGCGAGAGCATGCCGGGACTGTATAAAATCCTTGACGAAAACGTGGCCAACCCGCTGGCTCGTGTCGATGGTGTGGGTTCGGTGTCGATTGCCGGTGCCCCCAAGCGTGAAATTCACGTCTATCTCGACCCCATCCGCATGGAAGCCTACAACCTGAGTGTGGAAACGGTGGCCAGCCTCATCGGAGCCGAAAACCGCAACATTCCCGGCGGTACGTTCGACATCGGTAGCGACACCTACTCGCTGCGTGTGCAGGGAGAGTTTAAGGATCCAAAGGAAATGGCCGGCCTGGTGGTGGGCTACAGCGCCGGTGGCGTGGTGCATCTGAGTGATGTGGCCACCATCGACGACTCGCTCGAGGAACGTGCGCAGGAGGCCTACAACAATGGAGTGCAGGGCGCTATGATCATCATTCAGAAGCAGAGTGGTGCCAACAGCGTGGAAATCTCCAACCAGGTGGCCAAGATTCTGCCCTCAATCCAGAAGAATCTGCCCAGCGACATCAAACTGGACTACATTGTGGATACCAGCGACAACATCCGCAACACCATTGCATCGCTGGTAGAAACAGTGCTCTATGCCCTGTTGTTTGTGATTCTGGTGGTGTTCTTCTTCCTGGGTCGCTGGCGTGCCACGGTTATCATCGTGCTCACCATCCCCATCTCGCTGATTGCCTCATTCATTTACCTGTATGCCACGGGCAACACGCTGAACATCGTTTCGCTCTCGTCACTGTCCATTTCTATCGGTATGGTGGTCGACGATGCCATTGTGGTGCTGGAAAATATCACCACACACATCGAGCGCGGTTCGGCACCCAAGCAAGCTGCAGTGCACGGCACCAACGAGGTGGCCATCTCGGTCATCGCTTCGACGCTCACGCTGATTGCCGTGTTCTTCCCGCTCACGCTGGTGACGGGTATGACCGGTGTGCTGTTCCGTCAGCTGGGATGGATGGTGACCATCATGATGATTATCTCGACCACCGCGGCACTGTCGCTCACGCCCATGCTGTGCAGCCGCATGCTCAAGGGCGAGCGCCAAGACAGCCCCATGTTCAAGAAAATCTATGGACCCATCGAGCGCGTCTTGGACAAACTCGACGACGGCTTTACCCACATTTTGCGCGTGTGCGTCACCCACCGCTGGATAACGACAGCGGCCGCACTGGGCATCTTTGTGGCCTCGATGTTCCTCACCAAGTTTATTGGTACAGAGTTCTTCCCCACGGCCGACAATAGCCGACTGGGCGTGTCGCTGGAGTTGCCCATCGGCACCCGTGTCGAGATTGCCAAGGAAGTGACGGCTCGTCTCTACAAGGAATGGACCGAGAAGTACCCCGAAATCAAGGTGTTCAACTACACCGTGGGCCAAGCCAGCAGCGACAATACGTTTGCCTCGATGCAGAACAACGGTTCGCACATCGTGTCGATGAACATTCGCCTGGTCAACCCCACCGAGCGTAAGCGTGGCATTGTGGAGATTGCCGGCCTCATGCGTGAAGACCTCAAGCACTATCCCGAGTTTAAGAAAGCGCTTGTGAATGTGGGTGGTAACCGTGGTGGCGGCATGAGCGGCCAGAGCACGCTGAACTATGAAATCTATGGTTACGACTTTGCCAAGACCGATACTGTGGCCCAGCAGCTCAAGCGACTGCTTGAAGGCATCAAGGGTGCGGCCGACATCAACATTAGCCGCTCCGACTACCAGCCCGAGTATCAGGTGGATTTCGACCGCGAGAAGTTGGCCATCTACGGCCTGAACTTGAGCACGGCAGCCTCGGCACTGCGCAATCGCATCAATGGTACCACGGCCAGCTACTTCCGTGAGGATGGTGACGAATATGACATCAAAGTGATGTATGACAAGGAACATCGCCAGTCGATCACCGACATTGAGAACATTTTGCTCTACAACGCCCGCGGACAGGGCATCCGCCTCAAGGAAGTGGGCACCGTGGTCGAGCGTTTCAACCCGCCCACCATCGAGCGCAAGGACCGCGAGCGCATCATCACGGTTTCCACCGTGGTGCAGGAGCGCCCCATGAGCGAGATCATTGCCGAAGCCCAGCCTCTAATCGACAAGATGGATCTGCCACAAGGCGTGACCATCCAGCTGAGCGGTAGCTACGAAGACCAGCAGGATTCGTTCCGCGACCTGGGCACGCTGGCTGTGCTCATCATCATCCTGGTTTATATTGTGATGGCATCGCAGTTTGAGTCGTTCACCTATCCCGGCATCATCATGACCTCAATCATGTTTGCCTTCTCGGGTATCGTGCTCATATTGTGGATCACGCGCACCAACCTGAACGTGATGTCGATGATTGGTGCCATCATGTTGATTGGTATTGTGGTGAAAAACGGCATTGTGCTCATCGACTACATCACGCTTAACCGCGAGCGTGGCATGAGCATCCGCCGCTCGGTGCTCGACGCAGGCCACTCGCGCATGCGCCCGGTGCTCATGACTTCGTTGACCACCATTCTGGGTATGGTGCCTATGGCCATCGGCAGCGGCGAGGGTGCCGAGATGTGGCGACCCATGGGTATTGCCGTGATTGGCGGTTTGACCTTCTCCACGGCGCTGACCCTGCTGTTTGTGCCCACCATGTACACCATCTTTGCCTTCAACGGCATCCGTCGCAAGCGCAAGCAGCTGCATGCGGCCATCGATAGTCGCAACGACGAGTGGGAGAAACACAAGGCCAGTAAAAATTAGTGAGAATTACTTTTCCTGAATAAACGATAAAAGAACATCATTCATGAAAGCGATATTTATAGCATTTGACCAGGCCTATTACGAGCGCATCGTGGAAATGTTGCCGCGCCTGGGCTGCCGTGGCTTCACCGCCTGGCAGGAAGTGCAGGGGCGTGGCTCCAAGACCGGCGATCCGCACTATGGCACTCACGCCTGGCCTTCGCTGGCATCGGCCATGATGGTCATGGTGGAGGACGACCGTGTCGATAGTGTGCTCGACTATCTTCACGGGCTCGACCTGGACACTCCCAAACTGGGACTGCGTGCCTGGGTACTGCCCGTGGAACGAAGCATATAGCCACAAAGCGAGGCCTATTAAGGCCAAATGAAAGTTGAAAAAACAGAGTTATCGCCGGGTATTTTTAGAAAATACTTGGCGATAACTCGTTTTTTTGAAAACAATGTGGCCGATGCCACCTGTGGCTATGAACCCACGGTGTTGAGGGCTTTTTGCAATTCCTTGAGCTGCTCCAGAAAGACGATCGCAATGACGTTCACCTAAACCACTGAGACTAAGCCTTGAATAGGTCTTCCGATGTGATGCTGTTGTGTATCTCGCTCCCATATCCTGTGTGGGCAATTCCTGACACAGTGACCATGGTAAGGCTTACAGATTTCCGGCATCCCGTTTCGGTGACGAAACGCTCAGCCTTATGGTGTAAGCTATCAGCATCATCTTTAGTCACAGTATATTCGTTATGCGAGAATTTCATCTCACAGATATTCACCATGTTGTCTGCCCTGTCGATGAGCATGTCTATCTGTGCCCCTTTCCTTCCGTCGGCACTCGGTCCCACTCGCCATGCAAATACGTTGGTCACCACTCCGCTGATGCCAAGTGCCATTTTGATTTGGCGAATATGCTGGAAACACAGACGCTCAAAAGCCAAACCGACCCAGGCTGACCGCAGGCTCGACAGATAATTGTGGCTCCAGAATTGCTCATCATTGGCTGTGTTGTGCTTCACGAATTTCAGATAGAAGAGCGTGTAGTTGTCAATCAAACGAAACGTTGCCTGGTTCTTTAGCCCATACGTTGGAACCTTGCGGATAAAGCCACATTCCTCCAGGTCTTCCAGCATACGGCTCGTCCGTCCATTTTCTTCCAGTTCGCATTGCATTACCAGCTCGTCGCGTGTCATTCCAGAACCGTTTTCGCCAAGTTTCATTACGATTCTGACATATTTCTCTGGGTTACGGAACAAAGAATCGTAAAGCTCGTTGAATTCGTAACGGAGTTTACCATCTTCTGCAAAAATAAGTTTGTCAACATTCTGCGCTACGCTCTGCCCACGTGTCAAAAGTGACCAATAGAAAGGTACTCCTCCGAACACCATGTAGTATTCCAGCAGGTCATAGTGCGAGGCCGGAATCTTCTTGGCCCTCATGTATTGTTCGCACTCATGAAGCGTGAAGGGCATGACAGGCAATCGGTATGTTACACGATTGTGCAACCCTCCGTGATTCTTTAGCACCTTGTTGATAATCCATGACGTGGCAGAGCCGCAGATGATGAGCAGCACATCTTTACGAGCCGAAGCGAAGTTGTTCCAAAAATACTCAACGGCTGATACAAAATTGGAGCGCGGCGTGTCCATCCAAGGAATTTCGTCAATGAACACCACTTTCTTCTTTTTTTTACTTTGGCGGATGAGCTGGCGCAGTAAGGAAAATGCCTCCATCCAATCCTTGGGAATCTTCACTTTTCCCATTCCGGCATCCGCCAGTGAATCACGGAAAGCGCGAAGTTGCACCCGCATATTGCCCTTTGCCACTCCAGAATGCTCAAATGTGAAGGTGTAGTTGAAAGTCTCCCGCACCAGGAATGTCTTGCCTACCCTGCGACGGCCATACACCACGGCAAATTCCGAATACTCCGATTCGTATGCCTCATGCAGTTCTCTCTGTTCATTGTCTCTACCTATAATCATAATCTGTCTGTTTTGTGTGCGAAGATACAAAATAATCCATTATAAAGTGTCGAAACTTATAAATAATTTGCATCTTTCGACATTTTTGACAGAAAATATAGTTGGAAGCACTTTCGCGAATGTCAATGTAAGCAGTTGTAATGCATGCGAGTAGAAATTCACGACATCGGGTGCTATTATCTGCATTGGTGGCCGATGCCACCTGTGGCTATGAGCCCACGGTGTTGAGGGCTTTTTGCAATTCCTTGAGCTGCTCTTTCACGCCCTTTAGGCGCGTGACTACGTCATAGCGCTTGTCCACGCCGTCGCGGTTGGCGCGGATTTGCGCTTGCGCCGCATCCAGTTTGAATCCCTTTTCCTTGACCAGGTAGTAGATTTTGCGGATGATTTCAATGTCGTTGGGCGTGTAGAACCGAATGTTTTTCGCGTTGCGTCGCGGCTTGATGATGGTGAATTGCGTCTCCCAGTAGCGCAAGGTGGATTCAGGCAACTCCAGAATCTTGGCCACGTCGCCTATCTTGTAGAATTTTTTGTCCAGTTCCTGCATCGTCGTGTCATTTTATTATCATGGGCAAAATTACTGATTTATTTCGGTTCTTACAAAATTTTTGTGGCGAAGTTACATCGAAGTCACATCGTGACATGAAAGCGTTAATATCCTCGAGATTTTTTTGCGCTTTGCCCGATTATTTGTAATTTCGCAGGCGGTATATGGAGTGGCTCTAGTGAATCCCATTCCTTTTAAGCATGCTTTATAAACCAATTTTTTCCATTATCATGATTAAAAAAATAATGACCTTAGGAATTACTGCTGCAGTCCTGGCCTCGGCCGCGGGACTGGTGACTGCTTGTAAAGACAATGCCGACAATCCACTGCTGCAAGAGAGCACGTTGCCGTTTGGCGCTCCCGACTTCAGCAAGATCAAGGCTTCCGACTATCTGCCCGCCTTCAAGGCTGCCATCCAGCAAAAACGGGATGAAATCAAGAAAATCGTTGAAAACAAAGACTCGGCCACTTTCGAGAACACCATCGTGGCCTTCGATGAGTGCGGGAAGCAGCTTGAGCGCGTGAGCCGCATCTTCTTTGCCCTGGTGGAGGCCGACAAGACTCCCGAGATTGGCGAAACCGAAAAGAAGGTGGTGCCCATGCTCACCGACCTGGAGAACGAAATCTCGTTCAACAAGCCTCTGTTTGAGCGCATCAAGACGGTTTATGACCGCGACTTTGAGTCGTTGCAAGGCGAGGAAAAGAAACTGCTCGAAGAGACCTATAAAGATTTTGTACTCAACGGCGCGCTGCTCTCGGATGCCGACAGCAAGCGCATGAAGGAAATCAACATGAAGATTGCCGACTTGCAGCAGCAATGGGGCGACGTGGTGCCCGAGGCTACCAACGATGCCGTGGTGTGGGTCGACAAGAAAGAAGACCTGGCCGGATTGAGCGAGGCTGACCTGGCTCAATGTGCCAAGGATGCCGAGAGCCTGGGCAAGAAAGCACCCTATGCCATCGTGATTGTCAACACCACGCAGCAGCCGCTGCTTTCCAGTCTCGACAACCGCGACTTGCGCCGCCGCGTCTACGAGGCATCGATTCATCGTGCCGACGGCACCGGCAAGCATAATTCCTATCCCATTGTGGTGCAAATCGCCAAGCTCCGCGCCGAGCAAGCCGAGCTCATGGGATACAAGAACTATGCTTCCTATTCGCTGGAGCGCACCATGGCCAAGACGCCCGACAACGTATATGCCTTCCTCAAAAACTTGATCAGCGCCTACACGCCCAAGGCCGATGCCGAGACAAAGGAAATCGAGGAATATGCCAAGAAAACGATGGGTCCCGACTTTAAACTGGAACCTTACGACCGCTTCTATTACTCGGCCAAGATGAAGCAAGAGATGCTCAACGTCACCGACGAGGAGGTGAAGCCCTACTTCAACGTAGACAGTGTGCTCATTAATGGCGTCTTCTTTGCGGCCAACAAGGCGTATGGACTCACGTTCAAGGAGCGCACCGACATCCCCACCTATCATGCCGACATGCGCGTGTTTGAAGTCTTCGACAAGAATGGCAAGCAGAAGGCTCTGTTCTATTGCGATTACTTCCGTCGTCCCACCAAGCGCGGCGGTGCCTGGATGGATGCCTTTGCCGAGCAGTGCGGCCTGCGTGGCCAGTTGCCCATGGTCTATAACGTGTGCAACAACGCCAAGGCTCCCGAAGGCCAGCCCTCGCTGCTCACCTGGGACGAGGTGACCACCATGTTCCATGAGTTTGGTCATGCCCTGCACGGCATGCTCTCCGACTGCAAGTATAACAAACTGAGCGGCACATCGGTGGCACGCGACTTCGTGGAGATGCCATCGCAGTTCAACGAGTCGTTTGCTTCGATTCCCGAGGTGTTCGACAACTATGCCCGCCACTATAAAACCGGCGAACAAATGCCAGCCGAGCTCAAAGAGCGCATGATCAAGTCCATCAACTTCCAGTCGGCTTATGCCCTGGGCGAGAATCTGGCCGCCACATGTGTGGATTTGGCATGGCACATGCTCAGCAGCAAAGAGATTCCCACTGCCGAGCAGGCCGCAAAGTTTGAGACCGATGCCTTGCAGGCCGTGGGTCTGCTCAACGCGCAGATTCCGCCGCGTTACAGCACCAGTTACTTCAATCACGTGTGGGGAGGCGGATATGCTGCCGGCTATTACAGCTATCTGTGGACCGAAGTGCTTGCCGTGAACATTGCCGATGTCTTTGCCAAGCGCGGAGCTCTCAAGCCCGAAACCGGACAAGACTTCTGCCAGAAGGTGCTGAGCCGTGGCAACACAGGCGACCTGATGCAGATGTTCAGCGACTTCACCGGCATGCAGCAGCCCGACGCGTCGGCCCTGCTCCGTGCCCGCGGCCTGTAATATAACGAAATTAACTGCCGGCTATAATGCCGCTTAGCGCCCGGCTCATGGCCGGCGCTCGAATCAGAGTAAGCTCCATCATCCCGTGTCATGGGATTGTGGAGCTTACTCTGTTAAAGGAATGGAAATTACATTTTTGGGGAAATGGTGGACTCAGTCGCTAAAAGGTGGGGAAGATACTGTCAAATGGAAATAGCCGGCTGCCGGCGTGGCCTCACTGAAATAGACGACCCGCCGAAAGCAAGTCGTGAGACTTTCTACAAATACCTTTCAAACCGTTCATCCCCACCTTAAAAAATCACTCACTCCTCAAGCCGGGAGTGAGTGATTTTTCATTGAAGCATCAGCACCGCGGTGATGTGCTCATGCCACTTTTGGGGGTGACTCGTCTTATCGCGATTATGCCACCTTGAGGATAATGTTGATAATGGCGTTCACGTCTTCCACATCCACCTTGGTGTCGCCGGTAACATCGGCATTTCCGGGATAGTCGGCGGTTGTCTTCTGCTTGAGGATGATGTTGATCACGGCGTTCACGTCTTCCACATCC